>PMKG01000048.1 GCA_003157675.1 Acidobacteriota bacterium | reverse complement strand
TCGTCTTCCAGATGCCGCTGCCGGTGTAGCCCTTGAACGTGCGCGGGTCATTCCACTTCTGGCGGATCCGCTGCCAGGTGGTCGCGTAGAGCACGTTCGGATCGGTCGGGTCCATCACGAGGTCGTTGGCGCCGGTCTTCGCGTCGACGGAGAGCACCTTCGTCCAGCTCTTGCCGCCGTCGNNGGATGATGATTCGCGGGATCGTGTGCGTCGAGGCGAGGCCCATGTGCTGCCAGGTCTTGCCCGCGTCCACCGACTTGAACATCCCGACGCCGGCGTTCGAGCTGCGGAAGATGTTCGCCTCTCCTGTGCCGAACCAGACGATGTTCGGGTCCGACGGGGCGACCTCGACGTTGCCGCCCTGAACCGAGGCCGCCTGGTCGAAGGCCGGCTCGAACGTCGTCCCCTCGTTCTCGGTCTTCCAAAGGCCGCCGGAGGCGGTGGCGACGTAGATGATGCGAGTCTTTCCCTTGCGATTCGCCACGGCGACGTCCACGACGCGGCCGCTGATGCTGGTCGGCCCCAGGAACTGCCACTTCAGATCCTTGAAGGGAGAGGCGCCGCGCATCGACACGAAGGTGTCCCACGATTTCAGGCGGAAGGCGGCGTCGGCCGCGGGGGTCTGCGGATTCGCAGTCGGAACGCTGGCGGCCGCGGCCGCCCTGGGAGCCTNNGGTCTGCGGATTGAGAGTCGGAACGCTCGCGGCCGCGGCGGTCCTGGGAGCCTGCGCCTTCGGCGCCTGAGCCGACAGCGGGCTGCCGGCGGCCAGCAGCGCGGCGAGGATGACGAGCGCGGCGAGTGCGGACGGCGCGCATCGTGCGAAGCGGGTCTGAGCCATGAGAAGCCTCCGAGTCCAGGATGATGAACGCATGAACCGACGGATCTGGGAGCGGATCGGATTGTATACCAAATTGCGTGCAATTTTAGATACAAAGATGTAGATTGATCTGGTTGCCATGACACCTTCGACCACAAAGCACGCCGCCGGCGAACGTGGGACAGCCCGGACACCGCCGCGTCACGCCGCGTCGCGACGCGTCATCCGCCTCGTGCCGCGCCAGGAAGTGACCTCGACCGCGTATCAGCGGCTGCGCGATCTGATCGTGGCCGGCCGGCTGGCGGCCGGCGCGCCCCTCATCGAAACGGAGCTGTCCGCGCGGCTCGAGGTGAGCCGGACGCCGGTCAGGGCCGCGCTGCAGCGGCTGCAGCAGGAGGGGTTCGTCACGGCCTCGCGGGCGGGCACGATGTTGCGCGCCGCGGTGGCGCCGCTGACGGCAGCGGACATGCGCGAGGTCTTCCTGATGGTGGGAGCCCTCGAGTCGGCGGCCGCCCGGATGGCGGCCGGCCTCGAGCCGGCGGCACGTGAGGCGCTGGCGGCCGAGATGGCGAAGCTGGCCGACGAGCTGCACGCGGCGTCCTCTTCCCGGCCACCGGACATCCTCCGCGCGCACGAGCTGCACGTCCGGTTCCATCGCGTCTGTACCGCCGCCGGGGCCGGGCCGCGTCTGCTCGCCGAACTGGATGTGCTGCAGCCGCAAGCCGAACGCTACGAGCGCGTGTATGCGAGCGCGGTCGTTCACGCGTTCGACGAAGCGTCCCGCGAGCACGCGGCGATCGTGGAGGCCCTTTGCGCGGGCGACGGCGACGCCGCCGAACGTGCCGTCCAGCGCAACTGGCGCGGGTCGGCCGAGCGGTACCGCCAGGTGGTCACCATCCTGGGCGAACGGGGAAACTGGTAGGGGACCGACGTGACCTGCACCACATGGACCGACCCGGCGTTTCTCGGGATGCCCGACGTCCAGGGCACCATCCTGCGGATCGAGCGCTTCGCCCTCCACGACGGCCCCGGCATCCGTACGACCGTGTTCATGAAGGGCTGCGCGCTCCGGTGCGCCTGGTGCCACAGCCCCGAGAGCCAGTCGCCGCAGCCCGAGTTCATGCCGCTCCCCGATCGCTGCGTCCGCTGCCTCTCCTGCACGAACGCCTGCCCGTTCCACGCGGCCCCGCCCGCGGCGAGCGGCGACCCGATCACGCCGGCCCAGTGCACGGCCTGCGGGGCGTGCGCCGAGGCCTGCCCAACGGGCGCCCGCGAGCTGGTCGGCCGCACGATGAGCGTGGACTCGCTGATGGCCGAGATCGAGCGTGACCGCCTCTTCTACGACGAGTCCGGCGGCGGCGTCACCTTCTCGGGCGGCGAGCCGTTCATGCAGCCGATCTTCCTGGCGACCATGGTCGGCTCCTGCCGGGCCAACGCGATCCACGTCGCCATCGAGACGTGCGGCCACGCCGACACGCGCGCCCTGCTCGACGTCGCCCGTGACGCCGACCTGTTCCTCTTCGACCTGAAGCTCGTCGACGACGATCGCCACCGGGAGTACACCGGCGCGTCGAACGTCCTGATCCTGCGCAACCTCGAGCGGCTGGTGGCCGCGCGCGCCGCCGTCCGCGTCCGTTTCCCGCTCATCCCGGGCGTGAACGACGACGACGACAACGTGCAAGCCATGGGCGCGCTGCTCGCCTCGCTCGGCCTGATGCGGATCGACGTGCTGCCCTATCACCGCGCCGGGCTGGCCAAGTACGATCGGCTTCAGCGCCCCTATCGTCTGACCGATACGCAGCCGCCGACACCCGAGCGTCAGACCCACGTCGTCCGTCTGCTGGAGTCGTGCGGGCTCATCGTCCAACCAGGAGGAGCGTCATGACGGAGCGCGTAGCCAGGCTGCGCCAGGAAAGTCTCGACCGAAAGCCCACGCTGTCGACCGAACGCGCCGAGCTGATGACGGCGTTCTATCGAGAGGCCCCTTCCGCGTCGATGCCGATCCTGCGCGCGCTCTCGCTCCGGTACCTGATGGAGCGGAAGGCGCTCTGCATCCTGCCGGGCGAGCTGATCGTCGGCGAGCGCGGACCGGCACCCAAGGCCACGCCCACCTACCCCGAGCTGTGCTGCCACTCGCTCGAGGACCTCGACATCCTCGACTCGCGCGAAAAGATCGCCTTCGCCGTCGACGATCGCGCGCGGGCCGCGTACCGTGATTCGGTGATCCCGTTCTGGCGCGAGCGGTCGATGCGCCACCGGATGTTCCAGGAACTGCCGGACGCGTGGAAGCACGCCTACGACGCGGGCGTCTTCACCGAGTTCATGGAACAGCGCGCGCCGGGCCACACCGTGGCCGACGGAAAGATCTACACGAAGGGGCTGGCCGGCCTGCAGGCGGACATCGACAGCCAGCTGGCCGCGCTCGACGACCTGCACGACCTCGACGCCTACGACAAGCGGCAGCAGCTCAAGGGCATGCGGATGGCGGCCGACGCGGTGATCCACTTCGCCCGACGCCACGCCGAGGAGGCCGCGCGCCTGGCCGCGGCCGAGCCTGACGCGGTCCGCAAGGCGGAGCTCGAGCAGATCGCCGCAAGCTGCGCGTGGGTCCCCGAGCACCCGGCGCGCACGTTCTGGGAAGCCCTGCAGGCGTACTGGTTCATGCACCTTGGCGTCATCACGGAGCTCAACACCTGGGATTCGTTCTGCCCGGGGCGGCTCGACCAGCACCTCTATCCGTACTACAAACGCGAGATCGAGGCCGGCACGCTGACGCGCGAGCGGGCCCGGGAGCTGCTGCAGTGCTTCTGGGTGAAATTCAACAACCAGCCGGCACCACCCAAGGTCGGCGTGACGGCGGCCGAGAGCGGCACCTACACCGACTTCGCGAACATCAACAACGGCGGCTTGAAATCCGACGGCAGCGACGGCGTGAACGAGGTCTCGTATCTGATCCTCGAAGTTGTCGACGAGATGCGCCTCCTGCAGCCGTCGTCGAACATCCAGCTCAGCAAGAAGAGCCCGGACCGGTTCCTGAAGAAGGCCTGCGAGGTCATCCGGAAGGGCTGGGGCCAGCCGTCAATCTTCAACGCCGACATGGTCGTGGCCGAACTCGTCCGACAGGGCAAGACGGTCGAGGACGCGCGGTGCGGCGGCACGAGCGGCTGCGTCGAGGCCGGCGTCTTCGGCAAGGAAAGCTACATCCTGACCGGCTACTTCAACCTGCCGAAGATCATCGAGGTCACGCTCAACGACGGCTACGATCCGCGCACCGAGCGGCAGATCGGGCCGAAGACCGGCGATCCGTCCGCCTTCACGACGTTCGACGAGTTCCTCGACGCCTTCCGGCGCCAGCTCCAGCACTTCATCGACGTGAAGATCGCCGGCAGCCAGATCATCGAGCGCATGTACGCGACGATGATGCCGGCGCCGTTCCTGTCGGTCATCACCGACGACTGCATCGCCAAGGGGCGCGACTACAACGCGGGCGGCGCCCGCTACAACACGCGCTACATCATGCCGGTCGGGCCGGGCACCGCGGCGGACAGTTTCTCGGCCATCAAATACCATGTGTTCGATCACGGCCACGTCACGATGCCGGCACTCGTCCGAGCGGTCGGCGACGACTTCGTCGGCCACGAGAGCCTGCGCCAGCTCCTGCTGAACAAGACGCCCAAGTACGGCAACGACGACCAGTATGCCGACGCGTTCGTGACGTGGCTCTGCGACGAGCTGTTCCGCCGGATCGACGGACGGCAGGGGCCGACCGGATCCACCTATCACGTCAACTACCTCTCGACCACCTGCCACGTCTACTTCGGCTCGGTGTGCGGCGCGACCCCGGACGGGCGTCATGCCTTCGTGCCGGTCTCCGACGGGATCTCCCCGGCGCACGGTGCGGACCGCCAGGGCCCCACGGCGGTCATCAAGTCGGCCTCGCGGATGGACCACGCGCGGAGCGGCGGCACGCTGCTCAACCAGAAGTTCTCGCCGGCGACGCTCGAGGGCCAGGAGGGCATCGACCAGCTCGCGCACCTCGTGCGGGCATACTTCAAGCTGGACGGGCACCACATCCAGTTCAACGTGGTGACGGCCGCGACGCTCCGCGCCGCGCAGAAGGAGCCCGAGAAACACCGCGACCTCATCGTCCGGGTCGCCGGCTACAGCGACTACTTCTGCGACCTGACGAAGGGGCTGCAGGACGAGATCATCGAACGGACAGAGCAGAAGGGGTTTTAGGAAGCTCAAGGCTCAGGACTGGCGCCTCACCAGCCGGCCGTAAGGCGTGAGGCGTAGGGCGCAAGCCGCATATAATGCGTCCCTATGACCCGAAGCTTCCGTCCGCTTTCGATGGTTGCGGCCCTGGCCCTGATGACCTCGGCCGTATCTCTCTCCACTGACGTTCGCGCACAGCGCGCGCAGTCCTCCCAGACGCCGGCTGAAAGCTGGCTGCTGCGTCCCCAGCAGGTGTTCGACGCCACGAGCGAGCAGGCCCACCCGGGTTGGGTCGTGCTCGTCACCGGCAACCGGATCGTCGCTGTCGGCCCCGCGGCTTCGGTCGCGTCTCCGGCTGGCGCCCACACGGTGGACCTGGCCGGCATGACGCTCATGCCCGGCCTCATCGAAGCGCACACGCACATCTTCCTGCACGCCTACAACGAGACGCTCTGGAACGACCAGGTGCTGAAGGAGTCCGAGGCCTACCGGACCATCGAGGCCGTGAAGCATTGCGAGACGACGCTTCTCGCCGGCTTCACGACGCTGCGGGACCTCGGCACGGAGGGAGCGGGGTACGCCGACGTCGCCGTGCAGCGCGCCATCAACGAGGGCATGATCCCCGGCCCGCGCCTCTTCGTCGCCACCCGCGCCATCGTCGCCACCGCCAGCTACGGGCCGGGGCCGGCCGGCTTCGCGCCGAACGTGGACACGCCAAAGGGGGCGCAGGAGGCGAGCGGCATTCCCGAGGTGCTCAAGGCGGTGCGGGAGCAGATCGGCCACGGAGCCGACTGGGTGAAGGTGTACGCGGACTACCGCCGCGGCACCGGTCCCTCCGTGCCGACCTTCAGCCTCGACGAGTTGAAGGCGCTCGTCGACGAGGCCCACAGCGCGGGCAAGCCGGTCTCCGCGCACGCCTCGACCGCCGAAGGGATGCGGCGCGCGGTGGTGGCCGGCGTCGACACGATCGAGCACGGCTACGGCGGCACCGACGAGGTGTTCCGGATGATGGCCGAGCGCAACGTCGCCTACTTCCCGACGCTGACGGCGGTCGAAGCCTCGGCCGAGTACGCCGGCTCCTACAAGCGCGGCGGCACGCCGACGCGTTCGATGGAGCAGGCGAAGCAGGCGTTCCAGCTGGCGATGAAGAACCACGTCGTCGTCGGCCTCGGCGGCGACATCGGCGTCTACTCGCACGGCGAGGACTACCGGGAGGCGGAGTGGCTGGTGCGAGACGGGATGACGCCGGCGCAGGCGCTGCTCGCGGCGACCTCCGTCAACGCGAAGGTCCTGCGCCAGGCCGACCGGATCGGCACGATCAGGCCCGGCCTGCTGGCGGACCTGGTAGCGGTGCCGGGGGATCCGACGGCCGACATCACCACGCTCGAAAAGGTCGCGTTCGTCATGAAGGACGGTAAGATCTACAAGCGGTAGACATCAGGATGGCCAGGACGCGCACGCTTGCCGACACCGCGTATCAACGCCTGCGCGACAGCATCGTCACGCTGCGGCTGGCGCCCGGGGCGCGGCTCACCGAGATCGAGCTCGGCCGCCGCCTCGGCATCAGCCGGACGCCGGTGCGCGCGGCGCTGCTCCGGCTCCAACAGGAGGGACTCGTCGAGACACGGGGCGCTCGCAGCACCGGGCGCGTCACCGTCGCGCCCATGAGCGCCGTCGACATGCGCGAGCTGTTCCTGATGGTCGGCGCGCTCGACGGCGTCGCGGCCCGGCTGGCGGCCGAGCTGCCCGAGTCGCCGCGGCGCGCGGTGGCCGGCGAAGCCTCCGCCATCAACGCGCGCCTCCGGACGCTCGCGGGATCGGGAGCGGCCGACATTCGCGCCGCCCAGGAACTCGACATCGAGTTCCACCGCTGCTACGAGCAGGCGGCCTCTGGCCCCCGCCTGCTCGCCAAGCTGGCCACGCTGCACGCGCGGCGCGAGCGCTACATCCGCGTGTACACCGAGGCGCTCTTCCAGACGCACCGCCAGCAGGAGTCGTTCGACGAGCACGGCGCGATCATCGCGGCCATCGCGGGCGGTGACGCGGACGCCGCCGAGCGGCAGGCGGTGTCCAACCACCGCAATGCGCTGGAGCGGTACTGGCAGGTGGCCACGGGTCCGGGCGGAACGGAAGGCTGGAGTTGATCGCGTCGTCGAATGGGAGGCACGTATGTCGCTGATCCAGGAGAAGATCGCCCAGGCCGCCGGCATCCTGCGGGAGCTCGACGTCCCGTGCTGGCTCACCTTCGTGCGCGAAACGGGCATGAACGGGGATCCCGTGATGGCGTTCCTCGCGCCGTCACACCTCACCTGGCACAGTGCCCTGCTCGTCATGGCCGACGGCGAGGCGCATGCCATTGTCGGGGAGTTCGAACGAAAGACGATGGAGGAAACCGGCGCCTACCGGCAAGTCGAAGGCCACGTGCAGGGCGCGAAGGCGCCGCTGCTGGAGTTCCTGAAGAGCCGGAACCCCTCGTCGATCGCCGTCAACTACTCGGCCGACAGCGAGGTCTGCGACGGCCTGACGCACGGCATGTTCCTCACGCTCCAGTCGTGGCTCAACGAGATCGGGTTCGAAGGCCGCCTGGTGTCCGCCGAGCGGATCATCTCGACGCTGCGGGCCCGGAAGACCGACGAGGAGCTGTCGCGGATGAAGACTGCGATCAGCCTGACCGAGGACATCTTCGCCGGCGTCGGGCGGTTCCTCGCGCCCGGCGTCACCGAGCGCGACGTGGCGGAGCACGTGGCGGCCGCGGTGCGAAGCGGCGGCCTCGATCTCGCGTGGGAAGCCGGCACCTGCCCGGCGGTTTTCACAGGGCCCGATACGGCCGGCGCGCACTACTCCCCCACGGGCCGCGCAGTCGAACGCGGCCACATCGTCAACATGGACTTCGGCGTCAAGTATCGCGACTACTGCGCCGACTTGCAGCGCACCTTCTACGTCCTGCGTGACGGCGAGTCGGTGGCGCCGGCCGAGGTGCAGCGCGGGTTCGATACGATCGTGCAGTCGATCGAGGCGTCCCGGCGGGCGCTTCGGCCGGGCGTGACGGGCCAGTCGATCGACGCGGTCGCGCGGACGATCATCACTGGAGCCGGCTACGCCGAGTTCCCGCACGCGCTCGGCCACCAGGTCGGCCGCTACGCGCACGACGGCACGGCGATCCTCGGGCCGGCCTGGGAGAAGTACGGCCGGCGGCCGTTCGTGCCGGTCGACACCGGGATGGTCTTCACGCTCGAGCCGCGGCTGACCGTGCCCGGTTACGGTGTGGCGACGGTCGAGGAAATGGTTGTCGTCACGCCGACCGGCGCCGAGTTCCTGTCCGGGCCGCAGACGACGCTCGTGCTCGTCCGGTAGACGAGGAGGACTCGCAAGATAGTGGCTTACGGCTGGCGGCCGACGACGGGACGGCAGGTGGGGGTTCGTGCTCCCTCGGGAGGGAAGCGATGAGGACGTCCCGACGGGCGCGCATTCGTGACTACTTTCTGTATGTTGTCATCGCATCGACGGTATTCCTTGGCTTGGCCTGGCTTGCGTTCTACAAGCCGAGTGCCGCGGACGGTCTGGTCGCAAAGTGGATCGGACTGGCCTTCGAGACCGCGATCGTCGCAGAACTGTTGTTCGCAGGCGAGCGTCGATCACCGTTGACAATTCTTCTTTGGCTCATGCTGCACTGCATCCTGTGGGTTCCCCTCTTGATCGCACTTGAGGTCTTTAGGCCATTCTGGTGGGGGGTTGCGTGTCCCGCGGAGTACGTCGCTTCTTCATGGCTCTTGGAGCGCATGACCTTCCGCTCGTTTGCCAAGCGGTCCACGAGGCCGCAGGGCAAGGGCCCGAGGGAGCCATAGCCGAAGGCCACGCCGAATCGCGGTCTCCTGTCTAGATAGGAGGCCGCCATTCAGAATCGCGCCAGCAGGACCGGGATGCGTCGCGAGCGGGCCTTCGTAGTGGACCGGCGAACAACGACACGGAAAGCGACGAGCGTGTGCCGCGATTTCCCGGGCGCAGCGCGTGCAGTCGATCAAGCGCGATTAGCGCCAGCCCGACGCAAGGATCCGGAATTCGCAGCACCGCGAGGAGGCTCTCCCGGCCTGCGCCCTTCGACTGCCGCTCAGGGGCGCCCCGAGCGGGCTCGAGGGGCGGAACGGCCCGCGAGCGAGGCGCCTGGTCCCGCTGGCGACCCAGGATCACGGCGTCTCACTTAATACTTCGACTCGCAATTACGGCCACGATCGTCCTTCGACGCCCGTGGCCGGCGTTGCTCGCTCAGCACTGAGTCCTGAGGGCACAAATACGTCGCCGTATTTGTGCATCGAAGGACTTAGTCCTTCGCTTCGTCGATGCGGACCTCGGCCCGCCAGCCGAGGCGGGGCCGTCCGGATCCGGACGGCCCTGCTCGCCCCCGCACAGCCCGGCAGCGCCGGCCTCCTGGCCGGCTAGGACGCCGGCCCCACCGTCCTCGCCCCAAGCCCTGAGCCATAAGCCCTGAGCCTTGAGCCTGTTAGATGCCCCATGCAACCTTGGGGGGTCCCGATGCGTATTGTTGGCATTGGGCTTGCGATGGTGATCGCGTCAGAATTCCTCTGACACCACCCCGCGAGACGGGCTGCCATGTCGATCGCCGCTGCCTCACTCAGGGCGTCCGGAATCATCGCCATTACGTGCGTGGTGCTCGCGGTGTCGACCATCTGGCTCGTGTTGAGCGACCCGGTCGCCGTGGCCACCGCCGTCCAGGCGGGTGACCTGTCGTCGGCCTACACGCTGGTCTCCCACGCCCTCACCGAGGCGCTGCGCACGCTGCTGAAGTACCTCTGAGCGCCGCGCGTCGCGCGACGTCGGCCCGTGGTAGCATCCCCGAAATGAAGACCCGTCTATTCGGCCGAGCGCGGCCCGTCCTCCTCGTCGTCCTCGTCGCCCTGGCGTGCGCGGCCCGAGCACCAGCGCAGTCCGTTCCAGGCGCCCCAATCGTTCCCGCCGACCTCGACGCGTACGTCCGGCGGGTGATGGCCTCGTTCGAGGTTCCCGGCCTCGCCCTCGCCATCGTCAAGGACGACGCCATCGTGGTGGCCAAGGGGTACGGCGTGCGCCGGCTGGGCGAGCCGGCGCCGGTCGACGCGAAGACGCTGTTCGGCATCGCGTCGAACACGAAGGTGTTCACGGCCACGGCTCTCGGCCTGCTGGTCGAGCAGGGCAAGCTCCAGTGGGACGCGCCCGTCACCAACTACCTGCCCGGGTTCCAGCTCTACGACCCCTTCGTCACACGCGAGCTGACGATTCGCGACCTGCTCGTCCATCGAAGCGGCCTCGGCCTCGGCGCGGGGGACCTGCTCTGGTGGCCTCCCAGCACTTACAACCGGAAGGACATCGCGAGCCGCCTGCGGTACATCAAGCCGGCCGCGAGCTTCCGGAGCGCATACGCCTACGACAACGTGCTCTACCTCGTCGCGGGAGAGGTGATCGAGGCCGTCAGCGGTCAGTCGTGGGAGGACTTCGTCGCCTCGCGGATCCTCATGAAGGTCGGCATGACCGGCAGCAACGTGAGGCATTCGGCGGCCGCGGGCGGTGGAAACGTGGCGGCACCCCACGCGAGCGTGGACGGCAAGGTTCGACCCGTCGCGCCGTTCGACAGCGACAACACGAACCCGGCGGGCGGGATCAATTCGTCGGCCGAGGACATGGCGAAGTGGCTGCGGCTGCTGCTGAACGAAGGACGGCTCCCGGACGGCTCGCGCCTCATCAGCGCGGCCACGTGGCGGCAGGTGTCGACGCCGGTCACGCCCGAGCCGAACAACCCTCCACCGCCCGAGCTGCCCGCGCTCCGGTCGAACTTCCGCGGCTACGCCCTCGGCCTCGAAGCGCGCGATTTCAAGGGATTGAAGGTGCTCACCCACACGGGCGGCCTTCCCGGCTACGTCTCCCGCGTGCTCATGATCCCCGACATCAAGCTGGGCGTCGCCGTGCTGACCAACCAGGAGTCGGGCGAGGCGTTCGACGCGATCGCCTACGCCGTGGCCGACGCCTACACCGGCGGCGCGCGCACCGACTGGCTCGCCGGCTACGAGAAGATCCGCGCGAGGACCGAGGCCGCCGTGGCCGAGGCCGACCGGAGGACCGCGACGATGCGGAATGCCGAGTCGAAGCCGTCACTGCCGCTGGCCGCATACGCCGGCACGTATCGGGATGCCTGGTACGGAGACGTCACGATCGCGATGGAGGACGGCAAGCTGGTCATCCGGTTCACGAAGACGCCGTCGCTTGTCGGCGACCTCGAGCACTGGCAGTACGACACGTTCGTCGCGAAATGGCGCGACCGGGAGCTTCGCGCCGACGCGTTCCTCACCTTTGCGCTCAACCCGGACGGGACGATCGATCAGGCGAAGATGCGGGCCGTCTCGCCAGCCACCGATTTCAGCTTCGATTTCCAGGACTTGCTGTTGAAGCCGGTCAAGTAGGGGCTTGCGGCTGGCGACTTGCGACTGGCGGCGGTGCCACGCGTATCACGGTGTTAGCCGAGAGCCGAACGCCGCTGGCCGGAAGCCAGACTGGCCGCGAGCCGCAAGTCGGATACGATGCTCTCAGTGCACCCCAACACCCAGAAACCGAACTACCCCGTCGCCCGGAAGGGAAACCAGGTCGACACCTTCTTCGGGGTGGAAGTGGCCGATCCCTATCGGTGGCTCGAGGATTCCGACTCGGCCGAGACGCGCGCCTGGATTGACGCCGAGAACACGGTCACCTTCGACTATCTCTCCCGGATCCCCGAACGGGCGGCCATCAAGGCCCGGCTGACGAAGCTGTGGGACTACGAGCGCTTCGGCACCCCCTCGCGCGAGGGGGCCTGGTACATCTTCGCGAAGAACGCCGGCCTGCAGCCGCAGGCGGTCATCTGCAAGACGAAGTCGCTCTCGGCGACGCCCGAGCTGCTCATCGACCCCAACACGCTGTCGGCGGACGGCACCGTCGCGCTCGGTGCCATCTCGTTCAGCGACGACGGCCGGCACATGGCGTACTCGCTGGCCGCGAGCGGGTCGGATTGGGTCGAGTGGCGCGTACGCGACGTGGCGACCTCCCGTGACCTGCCCGACGTCGTGAAGTGGTCCAAGTTCAGCGGCGCCTCGTGGCTCAAGGACGGTTCCGGCTTCTTCTACAACCGCTACGACGAGCCGAAGGGAGAGGCGCTGCAGGCGCTCAACAAGAATCAGAAGGTGTTCCTCCACGCGTTGGGGACGGCGCAGGACGAGGACGCGCTGGTCTACGAGCGGCCCGACAAGCCGGACTGGGGCTTCGGCGCGGGGGTCACCGACGACGGCCGTTTCCTGCTGGTCACGCAGACCGAGGGCACCGACAACCGCAACCGCGTGTTCGTGCGCGACCTCAGCGACCCCGCGAGCGCCATCCAGCCATTCCTCGACGCCTTCGACGCCAGCTACTCCGTCGTCGGCAACGACGGCGAGACGTTCTACGTGCTGACCAACAAGGACGCGCCGCGGTTCCGACTGGTCGCCATCACGCGGCGGCACGCGGCGGCCGACGCGTGGACGACGCTCGTCCCCGAGGCGCCCGGCAAGGCCGTGCTCGAGAACGTGGTGATGGTCGACGACCAGTTCGTCACGGTCTGGATGATCGACGCCCATCACACCGTGCGCGTCTACGGTCTCGACGGCCACGCGGGCGCCGGGGTCGCGCTGCCGGCGCTCGGCGCCATCGCCGGCCCGACCGGCCGGCGCTCGCACCAGGAGATGTTCTACTCGTTCGGCTCGTTCCTCTACCCGACGACGGTCTATCGCTACGACTTCGCGACCGCGACGAGCGCGGTGTTCAAGAGACCGGCGCTCGCGTTCGACCCGAGCGGGTACGAAACCGTCCAGGTCTTCTACCCTTCGAAGGACCGGACGCGGATCCCGATGTTCCTCACTTACAAAAAGGGGCTGGAAAGGAACGGGACGAATCCGACGCTGCTCTACGGCTACGGCGGCTTCAACATCGCGGTGATGCCGGCCTTTTCTCCGGCGGCGGCCGGGTGGCTCGAGATGGGCGGGATCTACGCGGTCGCCAACCTGCGCGGCGGCGGTGAATACGGCCAGGCCTGGTACGACGCGGGCCGGCTGCAGCACAAGCAGAACGTGTTCGATGACTTCATCGCGGCGGCAGAGTACCTGATTCGCGAGAAGTACACCTCGACGCCGAAGCTGGCCATCCAGGGAGCCAGCAACGGCGGCCTGCTCGTCGGCGCCTGCCTGACCGAGCGGCCGGATCTCGTCGGGGCGGCACTGCCGGCGGTCGGCGTCCTCGACGTGCTCCGCTTCGACAAGTTCACGATCGGCTGGGCCTGGCGCTCCGACTACGGCGAACCGGACAGGAACGAGGTGGACTTCGACGCCGTGATGAAGTACTCGCCGCTCCATACGATCGAGCCGAATACGGCATACCCGGCCACGCTCGTCACGACGGCCGATCACGACGACCGGGTGGTGCCGGCGCACAGCTTCAAGTTCACGGCCACGCTCCAGGCCGCGCAGGCAGGACCGGCGCCAATTCTGATCCGCATCGAGACCAGGGCCGGGCATGGGGCGGGCAAGCCGACCGAAAAGGTCATCGAGGAGCGCGCCGACATGTTCGGCTTCCTGGTGCGCGAGCTCGGGATGACGCTGCCGGCCGGGTTCAGGAAATAGGGCTCAGGGCTCAAGGCGGGAGCGTTCGAAGGGTCGCGATCCTGTTGCCTTCGCAGGCGCTCTTGATGTGAAATGCGCCGTGCATCCTCGCCACAAGCTCATCTGGAGGTTCGATGGAGGACCGTCTCGCGTCGCTCGAGCGGCAGGTGCGCGACCTGTCGGGCGCCGTGGTCTCGCTCGAACGGCGGTTGGCGGCCCTCGAAGCGCGCGCACCAGCGACAGCGTCTGACGGCCTGCCGGACACCGAGCCGGCGCCCGCCGCGGCGCGCGCCGGCTCCGACATCACGGTGGTCACCGTCCTGTCGCTCGTGGGGCGCACGTGTCTCGTGCTGGGCGGCGCCTACCTGCTTCGCGCGTTGACCGACGCGGGCACGCTGCCCCGCGTCGGCGGCACGGCGCTCGGCCTCGTCTACGCGGTGGCGTGGCTCTACCCCGCCTACCGCCTCGATGCGGCGGGCCGCCGTCTGGTGGCCCCGTTCTACGGCCTGGCCACGGCGCTCATCGCGTTCCCGATCCTCTGGGAGGCGACGGTCCGCGTGAAGCTGCTCACGCCGCCCCAGACGGCGCTCGCACTGGCGGCCGTCACGGCGATCGCCCTCGCCGTCGCCGCGAAGCGGGCCATCCAGTCGCTCGCCTGGATCATCACGCTCGGCGGCCTCGTCGCGGCGTTGCTGCTTCTGACGGCGGTGGAATTGCCGGACGTCTCAATCGGCTTCTACCTCGCCTTCCTCGGCGTCTGCACGCTCTGGCTCGGCTACTCGCTCGACTGGATCTGGCTGCGGTGGCCGGTCGCCTTCGTCGCCGACGGCTACGTGCTCGTCGTCGCCGGCTCGGTGAGCGGCGCGTGGCACAAGGGAGACCCCGGTCTCATCATGGCGCTGCAGCTCGTGATGTTCGCCGGCTACCTGATCAGCATTGCGGCGCGGACGCTGTGGCGGTCGCGCGACGTCGTCCCCTTCGAGGTCGTCCAGACGGTGGCGCTGCTCGTGGTCGCCTTCGGCGGCGCGGTCTACGTCATGGGGTCGACCGGCGCCGGCGCGACGCCGCTCGGCCTGGCCAGCCTGGTGTTCGGCGCCGGCAGTTACGGCGTCGCCTTCGCGTTCGTCAGGTGGCGCGACGGCGGCTGGAAGAACTTCACGTTCTACACGTCGCTCGCGGTCGTCTTCACGGTCGCTGGCGTCGGGCTGACGGCGGGCGCGCAGGTTCAGGCGGCGGCCTGGGCGGTTCTGGCGGTCGCCGCGGCGTTCCAGGGCTACCGCTACCGCGCGATCGCCATCGGGTCGCACGCGGCGGTCTACCTGGTGGCGGCGGCCGTCGCCTCGGCGCTTCTCGGCACCGTCATCGATGCCTTCACCGCGTCGGCCGACCACGTCTGGACGGGCCTGCCGCTGACCGCGTGGGTCGTGCTCGTCGCGACGGGCGTCTGCGCGGTGATCCCGGCAACGGTGCGCGGCCAGTCGCCCGCACGTTACCTGCGGATCCCGAAGGTCGTCGTGGTCATCCTGTTGCTCGCCGGCGTGGGGGCCGCGTTCATCACCTATGCGGCGTCGCTGCTCTCGGGCCAGCCCGGAGGCACGGCGGATCCGGCGGTGACTGCGGCGATCCGGTCGGTGGTGTGCGCGGCGGCGGTGCTGCTGCTGGCCTTCCTCGGCGGCCGGGGCATCTTCCCCGAGGGCCGCTGGCTGACCTACGTCGTGCTCCTGGTGGGAGGGCTCAAGCTGCTCGTGGAAGACTTCCCGCAGGGACGGCCAGCGACACTGGTGCTCTCACTGGCCGTCTACGGCGCGGCGCTCATCGTGGCGCCCCGGTGGGCGCGGAGGGGAACGGCACCAAGAGCATGAGCGTGCCGCCTCACGCCATACGCCTTACGGCTGAGGGCTGACGGCCTGGTCACGAATGTCACGCGTGATCCGGCCTTCAGTCATCAGCCTTCCGCCTTCGGCTAGGGCGCGGCCGTCGGGTTCGCACGATCGCGGCTCGCGCTGTTCGCTTTGGTACATTGCCCCTGGAGCGTTCGGCGGCATCTACGAGACGCAGATCAAGGCGGGCAAGTTCGTGGTGATCGCCCACGGCACCCGCGACGACGTCGCCAGGAGCAAGGCGATTCTCTCGAACGCCGCGCTTCACGACGGCCAGCCGCAGAACTGCTGCGCGCGCTGACCGACGTAGATAGCGTATGCTGAGAAGTGGTCACGCCGCCCATAGTCCGACTATCGGTCGGCCATCTCGTCGCGAGGCGCCGCCATCATGACCTGGCTTACTTGGCTGATTCTCGCCGCCATCCTCGCCGCCGTCGCCGCAATCACCGGCGTCAAGGCGAAAGGGACACGCCACGTCGCACGCACTCACCTCATGGGTGTGGCTCGCGTGGTGCTCGTGGTCATTGTCATCATCGTTGCCTACCTCGCGTATCGATCCTGGTCCGGTGTGTAACCCACTCACGAGTCAGCAATCAGCAACAGGTCGCCGCGCAATCCAGCCGAGGGAGTGCCCCCGGCGTGGCGGGTTCACGCATTCCGGTCTCGGCGACCACTGGTCTTCCGTCAGTGCTGTTAACGCGAACTGAACGTCCCGACGCGCATCGACAGCCCGGCCGTTCGGATCAGCCTGCACGTCCATCATCGGCGTGTCATCACGTCGTCCGCGTCGGCGGGTGTGGGCTTTGCGTCGCGGTCGATCCGTCCTGGCTGGCGCCGCCGCGCTCTGCGGTGCCCGGCTCGTGGCCCTCGAGCACCACCTCGAAGAACCGGCCCGAGAAGGCGTTGATGGTGAGAGTGCGATGGTCGTCGAAGTATCTCTCCACGGACCCGGCGACATTCCCCATGAGTGGACCAGGCGCATGCCGGACAACTCCCGCCGCACCCGACGACGCGCGCCGTCCAGGATTGAACTGCGCGGGGTGCTCCGATCGCAGACAAGAGGCAGCATCAGCGGTTTCCGGCGGCCAGCAGGGTCCGGCCCGTGAACGTCACGCCCGTTATCGGACGCTGGCGACCGGGATTCGCGGGGGCGCCAGCCGCCGCGACACTCTCACACAGCTCGGCCCGACGCGGGGGCTCGATGCCGAAGGCCGTCGTGCCGGACCGGGGGTGCGACGGGCTATTTCATCAATTCTCGCTCTTCCGTCCGAGCGACCTGGCCGCCATGACTCGGGCGGGTGCGGCAATCAGTAGATCGGCCCCTTGATCGTGATCCCCGTGGCCTTGATCATCAGCATCGCGATCCGTTGCAGTTCGACGTCCCCGCAGCTTTGCCGGTCGATCCAGTGGTAGCGCCCGTCCTTCACCCCCTCCATGATCCAGGAGGCTCCGTCCATGATGGTGCGCGGGACTTCCGGCGCCCTCGACCAGAAGTGGACCTGCGAGAGCCAGCCGCGCACTTCCTCGAACTGTTCCCGCGTGAGCGACACATGTCGCCGCTGGTAGACGATACCCGGTTCGTAGCCGCCCTTGCCGTTCGCCACCTTGCCCACTGCCGTGTACTCCCCGCCCCGGCTCTCGAACGTCACGATCACCGGCTCGTGGAACGAACGTAACCAGACAAGTCGATAGCGCTCCGCCCCCGCGGCGTTCTCGCAAAGGGGACCTTCGCCGAACTGGGTGATCCACGGTCCCAGACCCAGAGCGCCGAACAGGGGTGAAGCCTCGGGCTCGGATGCGCAACTACGAACCGGGGACGTGGCGAGGGGTGCGTCCGATTGGGTTTCCTTGCAGCCGTCGAACTCGGGTTTGGTTGGCGGAGGACCGACAGACGGCAGGTCCGCGGGCCTGTAGGCCCGACTAGCAAGCCACGCGGCACCAGCCAGCGACACCGCGAGCGCGGCCAGCAGTGCGATGCGCGCAGCCAGGCGATGTCGCATCAACCCTCCGTCAAGGTTAGACACCGGCCTGCGGTAGCCGGCCGGCGCAGCCCTGTTCCACGCCCCTTACAGATCCCCGATGCTCGCGACGAGCCGCGTCCACAGGTCGCCGCCCTGCGTGCCGTTGGTGAAGATGACGAGTCCGGTCCCGCGCTGCGGCGAGAACTGCGAGAAGCAGCGAAACCCGGTCGAATTCGAGCCGCTGTGGTGAGCGATGTCTCCCTGCGCCGTCGCGTTGATGGACCACCCGAGCCCCCAGTAGGCCGCCGTGCCCCGCGCGTCGCCCGGGCGCTCGATCGGGTCGCGGCTGTCGAGCGTCACCTGGTGCGACAGCGCCTCGCGAATCGACGCGCGCGACACCAGCCGGCTCTCTCCGCGCTCCGCCTTCAACGCCTCCACGAGCAGGCGCGCGTACTCTTCCGCCGTCGTGTAGAGCGTATAGGCCGCGTTCGGGTGCGTGTACTTCGACCTGGTGAGCACCGACCCGTCGTCGCGGTGCCCGGTGGCGAGTGTGGACTCGATGGCCGGCGTCCACGCGTAGCTGGTGTGCGCGAGGCCGAGCGGCCGGAACAGGTGC
>PMKG01000135.1 GCA_003157675.1 Acidobacteriota bacterium | reverse complement strand
ATGGCGCGCTACATCGCCAAGAACTGCGTCGCCGCGGGGCTGGCCGACCGGCTGCTCGTGCAGCTCGCTTACGCCATCGGCGTCGCCGACCCGGTGTCGGTGATGGTCGAGACGTACGGCACCGGGCGGATTCCGGGGGCGCGCATCACCGAGCTCGTCCGCTCGCACTTCAAGCTCACGCCGCGCGGGATCATGGAGCAGCTCGATCTGCGGCGCCCGATCTACCGGAAGACCGCCGCGTTCGGCCACTTCGGCCGGACCGACCCGGACTTCACCTGGGAGCGCCTGGACCGGGTCGCGGCGCTCAACAGCGACGCCGGCCTGTAGGCGCCGCAACAGCGGGACGCGGACGTGGGGCATTTCAAGAGACGGACGTGGTGGATCGCGGCGGTCGCCCTGGCGCTGGCGGCCGTCGCGTTGATGGTCCTGCCCGCCGGGCCGCGCACGATCGCCGGGCCGGCCTGGTCCCCATCCGCGCCGGAAGTCCGCGGCGTCTACCACATTCATACCGTGCGCTCCGACGGCACGGGTACCGTCGACGAGGTGGCTGCAGCCGCCGCGCGCGCCGGCCTGCGGTTCGCGATCGTGACCGACCACGGTGACGGAACCAGGCGGCCAGATCCTCCGGTGTACCGCCACGGCGTGTTGTGCATCGACGCGGTCGAGATCAGTACGACTGGCGGTCATTACGTGGCGCTCGGTATCGGTCAAACGCCCTACCCGTTGACGGGTGAGCCCCGCGACGTGGTCGAGGACGTGCAGCGCCTCGGCGGTTTCGGCATCGTGGCTCACCCGCTGTCGCCGAAACGCGGGCTGGCGTGGCAGGACTGGCAGGCGGGGTTTGACGGCATCGAGTGGCTGAACGGCGACAGCGTCTGGCGCGACGCGCCCCGGTTGCGCCTCGCGCTTGCCGCTTGGGCTTTCGCCTTTCGCCCTGTCGCGTCGCTGACCTCGCTCTACATACGGCCGGCCGCGCTGGACCGGGCGGACCTTGTGGCGGGGCAGCGCCGCGTCGTGTTCATGGCGGGCGTCGACGCCCACGCCCGGCTCGGCGCTCGGGGCGGCGGGGCGTCGTCCTGGAGGTCGCTGTTCCTGCGCGTCCCGTCCTACGAGACCGCGTTCGAGGTCGCGTCACTCGGCGTGCGTCTCGCGGATCCGCTCACCGGTGACGCCGCCTCGGATGCCGACGCGATCATCGCCGCCATTCGAGCCGGACACCTGCACACGCTCGTCGGTGGCCTGGCGAGGCCGGGAGCCTTCGAGTTCACGGCGTCGAGCGGGGGAGTCACGGCGGAGGAGGGCGACAGGATGCCGCTCGTGGGCGCCGTGACGATTCGCGTCCGGGCGAACGTGCCGCTAGGCGGCTGTATCGTCCTGTTCCACGACGGCCGCGAGATCGCCCGCGCGTCCGGAGACGGCCTCGTGTACGCGAGCAACCGGCGGGGCGTCTATCGGGCCGAGGTCTGGCTCGAGGCACCGCGCGACGCCCGTCCCCGGCCATGGATCGTCGGCGACCCCGTCTACATCGGTACGCCCGACGCCTCGCCGCCGCCGTCGATCGACACGGGCGGACCGGCAATCCCGATCGCGACCGACGGGCGGTCGTGGACGGTCGAACACGGCCCGGGATCCCGCGCCGCGCTCGATCGGAGCGCGCAGGAGGTGACGCTGCGCTACGCGCTCGCCGACCCCGGGCCGTCCGCGGCGCTCGTGTCGACGTCGGCGATCGAGCCGCGGGCGACGGGCCTCGCGTTTGTCGGGCGCGCCGATCGCCCGATGCGGATTTCCGTGCAGGTTCGAACGTCGCCCGGTGGGGAAGGCCTTCGCTGGCGGCGGTCGGTGTACCTCGACGAAACGCCCCGGGACGTCCTCGTCGCCTTCGGCGACATGACCCCCGCCGCCCCCGGCGCCGCGGGCTCCCCGCCCGTCCGCGATCTCCGGGCCGTGCTGTTCGCCGTGGACGCCGTCAACACGCGGCCCGGCAGCTCGGGCCAGGTCACGCTCGGTCACCTCCGCTTCGTCTCGCCCCGATAACGCACCCGCCGGCTCACGATCCTCCCGCCTCGCCGCTCTGGGCCCGTCGTCACGTGCGCACGGTGAGCAGCAGGAACGCCGCGCCCGCGCCGAACAGCAGGTTGGGCGCCCACGCCGCGAACGCCGGCGCCATCAGGCCCGCGGCGCCCACCGCACCGAAGGCGCTGTTCGCCGTCCAGTACACGATCGCGAAGACGATGCCCACGCCGATTCCGTAGAGGGCGCCCCGGCGTCCCGTCAGGACCGCAAACGGTACGGCCAGCAGCGTCATCACGATCGTGACGAGCGGGAAGGCGATTTTGCGGTGCAGGTCCACGAGCTGCGGCAGGACGTTCAGGCCCGAGCCCCGCATGGTCTCGATGTAGGCGCGGAGATCGGAGAAGGTCATCGAGGCGGCGTCGGGCGGCTCGGTGCCGAAGTAGTCGGCTGACTCCATCGCCACGGGGCTGGTGGAGAAGGCGGAGTAGTCGGCGCCCCCGCCCGGCGAGAGCACGCGGATCCAACCCTGCCGGCACGTCCAGGTGCCGGCGCCACGCCCCCGGTCGAGCGAGGCGGGGTCGAACCTGGCCGAGTCGGCGTAGGTGATCCGCGACAGCCGCCAGCTCTGGCGGTCGAACTGGTAGCGCCAGAAGTGTCGCAGCTCGCCCCGCCGCGGGTCGAAGAAGTCGTAGTGATAGATGTCGCCGTTGCGACCGGCGGTCCACTGGCGGCCCAGCACGCTCACGGCGCGCGCGCTGCCGAACCTGATCTGATGCTCGAGGTCCGCCGCCCGGCGGTTGGAGGACGAGAGCACGTACTCTTCGAGACCGAACATCAGCACGCTCGACGCGGCCGCCATCGCCAGCAGCGGCAGCGCCGTCCGGTAAAGACTCACCCCGCAGGCGCGCATCACGACGAGCTCGCTGCTCCGCGTCAGCACGCCGATGGTGACGAGCGTCGCCAGGAGCACCGAGATCGGGATGATGTAGTACACGAGCTGCGGCGTCTCGAACGCGAAGTACCGCAGCAGCCGGCCGGCCGTCGTCGAACCCCTGAACAGCTTGTCCGAGAGGTCGATGAACTCGGAGATGTAGAAGATCCCGAGCAGGCTCGCGAAGGTGAGCACCTGCAGCCGCAGGTAGATCGTCGCGAGATACCGGTCGAGGATGCCGGGCTGCGGTAGCGACGGTCCTCGAAGCCGGGCCCCCGGCGGCGCCGGCGGCGCCGCGCCGCCCGCCCCGGCCGCGCGTGCGTGGGACGCGAGTTCCGGGCCTCGCCGACGCAGCCACGCGAGGGCCGG
>PMKG01000379.1 GCA_003157675.1 Acidobacteriota bacterium | reverse complement strand
GCGCTTCCCGCAGTCCAGGTATGCCGACGATGCGCTCTGGCAGGGGGGCGTGCTGGCGACCGACGCGTTCAATCGGTTCGGTGAGGAGCGGGATCGGGCCACGGCGCGGCGGATGCTCCAGCTCCTCGTCGACGGGTATCCGTACAGCCCGTTCGCGCCGAAGGCCCGGGAGGGCCTGAAGGCGCTCGCCGCACATCCGACGACCCCGAGTCCTGCCCCGCCGTCGCCCCCCGCGAAGACCACCACGCCANNACCAGGACCGCGATGCCGGACCGCGTCCGCATCACGCTCGACCTCGACGGCGCCACGACGCACAGGAGCGAGAGGGTCGAAGATCCCCCGCGCGTCCTGCTCGACGTCCGCGACACGCAGCCAGGCCCGGGGGTGCTCGTTGGCACGCTCACCTATAAAGACAGCGCCGCGACCCACGTGAGAGTCGGGCTGCAGACGAACCACGTCACGCGTGTGGTGGTGAGCCTCGACGGCGTCAGTCGCTACCGCATCTTGACGACCGATCAACCCTATCGCATCGTCGTCGAATGCGACCGCGCTCAGCCGGTGGGGGTGGCGCCCACCGAGCCGGCCGTCGCGCCGAAACCGGCCGCTCCGGCGNNCGATTCGGTCGAGGCAACAGTGCTGCACCCGCGCGAGCCGGCCCCCGAGCGCGTCAAAGCCGCACCGGCCGCGGCTGCGCCCGTCGCACCGCCGCCACCTCAGGCCGCAGCCAACAAGGCCACCACACCACCGGCAGTTCCGATCGTGGGCGGACGGGGACCGTACTCGCTCTCGAGGCAACTCGGTCTCGGCGTGTCCAAGATCGTGATCGATCCGGGCCACGGCGGACACGACCCGGGCGCGCTCGGCTCCGGAGTCACCGAAGCCGAGGTGGTGCTCGACATCTCCCTGCGGCTCGAGAAGCTCCTGAAGGATGCCGGCGTCGCCGTGGTGCTGACCAGGCGGACCGACGACTACGTGCCCCTCGAAGAACGCCCGGCGATCGCGAGACGGGAGCAGGCCGACCTGTTCCTCTCGATTCACGCCAATGCGAGCCGCACGCGGACCGTGCGCGGCACCGAGACCTACTTCCTCAACTTCTCGACCGACCCGGCCGCGGAAGAGGTTGCCGCGCGCGAGAACGCCGCGACCAACCGCACGATCAACAACCTGCCGGACATCCTGAAGGCCATCACGCTGAACAACAAGCTGGACGAGTCGCGCACGTTCGCCGGGCTCATCCAGAAGGCGATGGCCACGCAACTGAGCGGCGCCAACAGCGGGATGCGGAATCTCGGCGTCAAGCAGGCGCCCTTTGTCGTGTTGATCGGGGCTGAGATGCCGAGCGTGCTCGTCGAGATCGCCTTCATCACCAACCCGCAGGAGGGCAAGCTGCTGAAGAGCGGGGCTTACCGCCAGAAGATCGCCCAGGCGCTGTTCGACGCGGTGCGAGGCTACCAGAAGTCGCTGAAGAGCGAGCCGGTGGCGATGCGGCACTGAGCGGCTGACGGCGCGAACCGGCGTGGTACAATCTGGCCGTGCTTTTCGTTCAGTCTGCCCAGCCGATGACGCCGATCATCGTGAGGATGATCGACAAGCCCACGAAGGAAATCAGCATGGCCGACGTCCTGATGGGGTCGGTCGGCATCACCGGCATCTTCCTCATCGGCGCGGCGCTGCTCGGGCTGGCGCTCGGCGGAATGTTCATCCTCTATCGGCGCTGGCAGGCGTCGCGCGACGTCGAGGACCAGATCGGCGACGCGTTTCGACTCACCCAGCCGCCGAAGCCACGATCCTGACCGCTACAGCCCCGGCACCGGAGGCTCGCCGGCGGCGATCGGCGGCGCGCTTGCCGCGGGTTCGACCACGGTCGGCGGCGGCGGCAGCGCCCCGTACCGACCGAACCGCGTGAGAAGCGCGCCGCCAAGTCCGAGCGTCCACGCCGCGTACTCGATCAACACGCCGACGAGGATCAATCCCACGGCCGCCGCCATCAGCGGCCCTCCGCCGAGGCCGACGATCCGCCCGAGCAGCGTGAAGCTCCAGACGACCGTCAGTCCGACGGCCAACAGCGTGAGCGTGCCCGCCTTGGGAACCGGCTGCCGCCGCCAGATCAGACGCGCGAGCCCGCAGGCTGCGCCGGTGAAGCCCAGTAGCAGCGCGACGAGGAACGCCAGCACGGCGAACGGCACCAGCACGAGCAGCGGGATGCCGACGATCGAGATGGCCAGCACCACGACGAGCAGCACGAGCACCGGGATGAAGAACAGCTGCGCGAGCAGCCCCACGAGCGCGGCCTTCCAGGGTTCCGACGTCACCGCATACTCGACGCGCTGCACGGCCCGCGGCGCGACCAGGATGACGAGCGCGGCGAGCAAACCGAACAGGGCCATCCGCAGGATCGTGCCGAACAGCCGGAAGACCGGCCATCCCCCGCCGTCGAACCACGGCCATGGTGCCCAGTGCATGTTCCAGTTCGGCCGGATCCTGATCCCGGGGGCCGAGACCCCCACCTCGTTGAGCCGGCCGCTCACGACGGCGCCAGGATCGCGCTCGATGGTGCCCCCGACAGTCGTCACGTCGCCGAGCACTTCCGCGTGCGGACCGAGCTTCACGCTGCCGCCAACGGCCACGACGTTGTCCCGCACGCGCCCGTCCACCTTGATCGACCCGCCGACGGCCACCACCGCGCCGTTCACCTGCTCGTCCCGCTCGACGGTGATGTCGCCGAAGATCCGAACCCTCGCGTCGTACTCCCGGCGGAAGGCGCGCTCCGGCATCGAGGGCGCCTGGGGCTCAATCGGTTCGGCAGGCGGCGGCTGCGTCGGCGCCACTTCGGGTCCCCCGGCGCCGGCTGGCTGCTCGGGGCTACCGGCCGGCAGGAGCATCCGCTGCTGCGCCGGCAGGTCGAAGTAGGAGAGTTGCAGGACCGGCTCGCCGTCGCGGCCGAGCCGCTCGCGGATCTCGCCGCCGGTCACGGCGCGCCCGTTGACGGCGATGGTCCCGCCGCGGATTTCGATGCTCTCGACCCCGTCCACCTTCGCGAGCGGCACCAGGACGATGCCGTTCTGGATCGACAGCGCCCGGAAGCGCGCCAGCACGGCGTCCCGGGTCTTCTGTTCGACCGCGTTCAGTCGCGCAGGCGTCGCGGGCGACGCCTGCCCGGCCGCCAACGCGGCCGCTCCCAGCATGCACGCGACGGTCATAACGATGGCACGTGCGGCGAGCCGATGTGCACCGAGCATCAGGATTCCTCCTCCGTGACCGCCAGCAAGCGGGTAAGACCGGCAAAGGCCCCCATGGCGAGGGCCAGATTGATGAGCACTACGAAGGCGGCTGTCCTGGTGGCCGTCAGCATGGCCGCCGTCTGGCCGAGGCTGACGACGACCGGCCACGCTGCGACGCAGCCGTCCCAGGTCGTCGACGCCGCGTCGAGCACCGCGTGGCCTCCGGCGGCGATCGCGGTCAGGACCGATCCGATGGTGATGAACTGTCCGAGCGCAACCGCGGTGGCGGCAACGCCGAGGACCAGCATGGCGGCGCCGACCGTGCCCCTGACCCACCACGAAGCCATGAGACCGGCGAGCATCCGCGCCCATGGCGTGTCCGCGGTTCGCGGCATGGCGGCCATGATCCGTTCGGTCAGGCCGGCAGGCGCTTCCGAGAGCGGCAGCCATCGGGAGGCGACGGCCGCGAACGTCGCGTCGGCGGCTTCCCAGTCGCCGCCCGCGTCCTCGGCCTCCAGCCACCACCACAGGTCCTGCTGCCTCGGGATCATGCCAGTTCTCTCTCGTCTGTTCCTACGCACGCCGGGCGCCGAGGGTTGCAACAGGCGGCTGCCCGGGCCCGGAGGGGCTGCCCTGCAGGCCCTGCCCGCGCAGGAACTCGGCCATTTCCGCACGCGCCCGGTGGAGGTGGCTCTTGATCGTGCCGATCGGCCACCCGGTGATGTCCGCGATCTCTTCGTAGCTCAGCTCTTCCTGGTATCGCAACACGACCACCTGGCGGTATTCGGGCCGCAGGCGGTCCATCGCCGCCGCCAGCACGCGTCGGAGGTCCTGGCGTTCGACCGCCTCCGCCGCGGCGCCGCTGGCCGGATCGACGAGCCAGGCGTCGAGCCTGGCCTCTTCGCGCTGGCCGGGTTCGTCGAACGACACTTCCTGCGGCCCGCGCCGTCGCACCGTGTCGATCGCCGCGTTGTGGGCGATCTTCAGGATCCAGTTCGAGAACTTGTAGCCGGGGTCGAACGACCGGAGGTGCGTGAACGCCTTGAGAAAGGTCTCCTGCGTCAGATCTTCGGCGAGCGCCGGGTTGCGCAGCATGCGGACGAGGAGGTTGTACACACGGCGCTCGTAGCGGACCACGAGCGCGCGAAACGCTTCTTCGGACCCGGCCAGGGTCTGTTCGACCAGTTGGAAGTCAGTCACAGTCGGCACGCGGCCCGCGCGGCATCCACTATGGACGCTTCGCAGGAACTGACGAGCCGGGGACGTCCAAAGTTCCCGGCGGGGGCTCGCACTAACGCGTAGGACGGGTCGCCGCCGGACGACCACCGCGACGGCCGTTTCGGCGGGCAGCCGCCGCCTTCTTCGCCGAACGTTGACGGCCGAGCAACGCGGCAGGGCTGAGGATGGAGACGGTCGAACGGCCGCGGGCGGTCGTCACCCGGGCGACCTTTATGCCGGTCAGTGGCTCCGGCAGGGCGAGTCCGCGGGCCTGTCGGTCGCCGACGTACAGCACGAGCAACTCCCGCAGGGCCCGTTCAGCTTGGCTCGCCGTGTCCGCGGCCGCATAAATCGGCAAGCCTGGCACATACGCGCCGACCGCCCCGCTCTCCTCGGCCTCGAAGACGATGGGGTATCTCGTGGTCATTCCAGCCCTGCATCCTTCAATATGCGTCGGGCGAGTCGCCCGACGTCCTGCTTCGTGTGGATGGACACCCAGATTTCCTTCTTCGTGATCGGGTGAAACAGCTTGCGGTGGCTCCCCTTGCCGATCCGTTCCTCCACGAAGCCCGCGGACCGGAGGCGACGGATCAACTCTGCCCACGTCATCGATGACAGTATAACCGAACGATGGGTTTGCGCCATCTCCTTGCAAGACGGCCCGGGGCCACGCCAGGTTGGCGGCCGACGCTCGTGAGGTGCACGCTCGCGCGGCACCGGTTGCGGTGTCACCACTGCACAGGACTGCCCTTCGACTCGGGCGCTCAGGGCTCTCGCTCAGGGCACCCCGAGCATACTCGAGGGGTGAAGCCCGGGGCTGCGCAGGGCTGCCCTTCGACGAACTCAGGGCACCCCGAGCGACGTCGAGGGGTGAAGCCCGGTGTAGCGCAGGGGTTGAAGCCCTGCGTTATCTGAGGAGGGACTGGAGCGCCAGCCTACCGATGAACGCGTGACACCGCCGTAAGCCATAGGGCGTAGGGCATGGTGCGTAAGGCGCAAGCCGGGCGTGGCTAGAACCGGCCGGGCTCTCCCTCGACACGCAGAGGCGCGCCGGTGGCCGCGCGGACGGCGTCCACCGAGCTGTCCGAAGCTACCTCCCTCAGCACGAGCCCGTCGGGGGTGACGTCGATGACAGCCAGGTCGGTGATGATCCGGTCCACGACGCCCGGGCCGGTGAGCGGAAGCGTGCACTTGGGCAGGATCTTGGGCGCGCCGTCGCGCGTCGTGTGCTCCATGGCGACGATGACGCGCTTCGCGCCGGCAACCAGGTCCATGGCGCCGCCCATGCCCTTCACCATCTTCCCGGGGATCATCCAGTTGGCCAGGTTGCCCTCCTGGTCCACCTCGAACGCCCCCAGCACCGTCAGGTCGATGTGGCCGCCGCGCACCATCGCGAACGAATCGGCGCTGCTGAAGTAGCAGCAGCCCGGCGTCTCGGAGATGGGCTCCTTGCCCGCGTTGATGAGATCCGGATCCACGTCGGAGTCGAGCGGGAACGGGCCGACGCCCAGCATGCCGTTCTCGGAGTGTAGAGTGATGTGTAGGCCGGGCGGCACGTCGTTGGCCACCAGCGTCGGCAGGCCGATGCCCAGGTTGACGTAGTCGCCGTCACGCAGTTCCTCCGCCACACGACGGACGATCCGATCGCGCTTGTCCACGCCCGCCTCCCATGTGCGCCCCACCCGGGACGCGCGCCAACCCCAGTGCTCGCTTCAGCCGACCATGATCGCTCGCCAACCCGGCTCAGGGCTCACGGACGGGCGATCGACACCACCGAACAAAGCGGCTAACCTGTCTTCTTCACCGTCCGCCGCTCGATCCGCTTCTCGTAGCCCGCGCCCTGAAAGATGTGCTTCACGAAGATGCCCGGCGTGGCGATCGCGTCGGGGGCGAGCGCGCCAGGCTCCACGATCTGCTCGACCTCGGCGATGGTGACCGCGGCCGCCGTCGCCATCATCGGGTTGAAGTTGCGCGCCGTGCGGCGGTAGACGAGGTTGCCGAGGCGGTCGCCGCGAAAGGCCTTCACGAAGGCGAAGTCGGCCTTGAGCGGCTTCTCGAATACGTAGGGGCGCCCGTCGATGACGCGCGTCTCCTTCCCTTCGGCGACGACGGTGCCGTAGCCGGTCGGCGTGAAGAAGCCGCCGATGCCGGCGCCGCCCGCGCGGATGCGCTCGGCCAGGGTGCCCTGCGGGACCAGCTCCAGCTCCAGCTCGCCGCTCAGACACTGGCGCTCGAACTCCTGGTTCTCGCCGACGTAGGTCGAGATCATCTTCCTCACCTGCCGCGTCTGCAGGAGGATGCCGATCCCGAACGTGTCGATGCCGGCGTTGTTGCTGATGATCCTGAGGTCGCGCGTGCCGCGGGCGTGCAAGGCGGCAATCAGGTTCTCGGGGATTCCGCACAGTCCGAAGCCCCCCATCATGATCGTCGCGCCGTCGGGGATGAGGGCTACGGCCTCGGCCGCGTTTGCCAGCACCTTGTTCATACGGGAAGCTCCCGTCACTATGCAGCCGGAAACGGCCGAGCTGTGTCAAGCGCGATCTGCGACGAGGCGTTCCCTCCACTCTCTCGCCGATTCGAACAGGCGGTCGATTTCCTCGCCGGCCGTGAGTCGATCCCGAAGCTGCTGCAGCGTCACGATGAGCCGATCGAGCGCGGGGCCGATCTCGTCGGCGTTGGTCGCGCAGATGTCGCGCCAGATGTCGGCAGGGCTCGAGGCCAGCCTGGTCGTGTCGACCAGCCCGCGTCCCGCCAGCGCCAGGCCCTCGGCCCCCACGCCCTCGCCCACGACGGCCATCAGAGCCGACGCCGCGAGCTGCGGCAGGTGGCTGAGCAGCGCGAGCATCCGGTCGTGCTCGGCGGCGGAGGCGACGACGATGGGGACGGCGCCCAGGCCTTCGATGAAGGGCGTCAGCTTCCCGAGTGCGTCGGCCGACCCGTCCGCGCCGGGAACGAGCAGCCAAAGGCGGCCGACGCACAGGTCCGGGCGCGCGGCCTCGAATCCTCCACGCGCGGCGCCGGCGAGGGGATGGCCCCCGATGAACGGCAGGCGCGCGGGAAGGCCTCGCGCGGCGGCCATGACGGCACGCTTGGTGCTGCCCACGTCGGTCACCACCGCGTCCGTCCGGACGCAGTCCGGGAGCCGCGGCATCAGGCGGACGATCTCGGCGACCGGCGTCGCAAGCAGCACGAGGTTCGCCTCGGAGATGATCATCAGGTCGTCGGACGCGACGTCGATCGCGTGGCGGACCATGGCCTGCTCGAGCACGGCGTTGCGGTCGACGCCGATGACAAGCGCCTGCGGCCAGGTGGCGCGCGCGGCCAGCGCGATCGAGCCGCCGACGAGCCCGAGCCCCACGACGGCGATCCGATCGAACGGGGCCGGCGTGGCCGGCGCCTCGGGCGCCGTCGGGGCGGGGTGCTGCAGCATCGGCAGCTGGCGTGAGGAATCTGGCATGAGCTACCCTACCTCGCCCAGCCGCGGCGCGCCACCGGCTCCACGCAGATGCTCCGGCCGATGGCCGGCGCGATGATTCGCAGTTCCGCCATGAGACGGTCGAACTGGGCCGGGAACAACGACTGCGCGCCGTCGCTCAGCGCGTGGTCGGGATCGCAGTGGACCTCGATGATGAGACCGTCGGCGCCGGCCGCAATGGCGGCTCTGGCCATGGGCGCCACCTTGTCGCGGCGGCCTGTCCCGTGACTCGGGTCCGCGAGGATCGGCAGGTGGCTCAGTTTCTTGACGACCGGGATCGCCGAGATGTCGAGCGTGTTCCGCGTGTAGTTCTCGAAGGTGCGGATCCCGCGCTCGCAGAGGATGACGTCGGCGTTGCCGCCGGCCAGCACGTACTCGGCCGACAGCAGCCACTCCTCGATCGTCGCCGCGATGCCGCGCTTGAGCAGCACGGGCTTGCGCACATGGCCCAGCTCGCGCAGCAGCGTGAAGTTCTGCATATTGCGCGCGCCGACCTGCAGGATGTCGGCGTACTGCGCCACCAG
>PMKG01000284.1 GCA_003157675.1 Acidobacteriota bacterium | reverse complement strand
CTTTTTCGAGAAGGTCGTGTTCGGGCGCTACATCAACCCGTGGGCCATCCGCGCGGTGGACACAGTGCTGCCGTTCCCGCACACGCACGACACGCAAGAATCTCATTACAACCTGGAAATCCCGCTCTCACCTACACACGGGATTTCTATCTGGGAAAACACCCAGACTGTCATCGCGCCAACCTACTCGCTCGCCCCGAGTGCAACGCTCGGGGGGTGGACCCAAGTGAGGCGGTTGGCGCATGATTTTCTCGTCGGCGAATATGGTGTGATCACCATGGCGCTCAGCTACTCGCTGGCCATCGTCCTGCCGGTCGTCGCCACCTTCTTCCTGATCTTCGGGTGGCTCGAGGACAGCGGCTACATCCCGCGGTTGGCGATCTTCGCCGACCGGACCTTCCGCGTCATGGGGCTCAACGGCAAGGCCGTCCTGCCGATGGTGCTCGGCCTCGGCTGCGACACCATGGCGACGATGACGACGAGGATTCTCGGGACGCGGAAGGAGCGGCTGATCGCGGTGCTGCTGCTGGCGCTCGGCATCCCGTGCTCGGCGCAGCTCGCCACGATCCTCGGGATCCTGGGCGGCATCTCGTTCGCGGCGCTGCTGACGCTGTTTGGCGTGGTCGTGATCCAGATGTTCCTGGTCGGGTTCCTCGCCGCGCAGGTGCTTCCCGGGGAGCGCTCGGACTTCATCATGGAGCTGCCGCCGATGCGCGTGCCGGTGCTCCGGAACCTGCTGTCGAAGACGATGCTCCGCGTGCGCTGGTACCTGTGGGAAGCCGTTCCGATCTTCCTGGTGGGAACGGCGCTATTATTTGTCCTGGACAGGACGGGCCTGCTGGTCCGGATGATCGCCGTCAGCCGCCCGGTGGTGACCGGCTGGCTGGGGCTGCCGGCCGAAACGGCGCAGGTGTTCATCATGGGCTTCCTGCGCCGGGACTACGGGGCGGCAGGGCTGTTCCAGCTGGCCCATGCGGGGAGGTTGAGCGGCACGCAGGCCGTGGTGGCGCTCACGGTGATGACGCTGTTCGTTCCCTGCATGGCGAACTTCCTGATGATCATCAAGGAGCAGGGGCCGAAGGCCGCCGTCTCCATCCTGGTGTTCGTCACGACGGTCGCGCTGGCTACGGGCGCCGGCCTGCACTATGCCTTTCGGATCCTCGGTGTCGAGTTTTGAGCACGGCCGTCGCCTGACGTCGCTCGAGGTGGGGGAGTGCGGCGTCGTGCTCCGCGTGCTCCGCGACAACCCGGCGCGCGCCGAGCGGCTGAAGGCGCTCGGGGTGACGCCCGGCGCGCGGGTGCGCCTGTTGCAGCGGTTTCCGGGATTCGTGTTCGAGTGCGACCAGACCGAGCTGGCCGTCGAGCTTTCGGTGGCTCGCGCCATCCTGGTGGAAGGAGACGGAACGTCGAATCGGTGAGCCAGGTGGCGCCGGCGTGGGATCGCGTTTCTAGCGTGGCCAATCTCTCGGGTGTTCATCCTAGCGGGAGGGTCATATGAGAAGAGCGGGAGCGCTCGTGTCGGGGTTCTTCCTGGCGATCATCATCGGTTGCTCGTCTGTGACCCCGGTGTCGATCCGGGCCGGAGACATCTGTGATTCGTGCCGCCGGACGATCGAGAACGTGAAGATCGCGGCGGAGATCGTGCCGCCGCCCGGCCACATGCCGCTGAAGTTCCGGACGGTGTCGTGCATGGCGCGCTACCTGCACGAACATACGGACACGCAGGGCGAGGTCTTCGTCACCGATTACGCGACGACCCGGCTCATCCAGGCCCGGTCGGCCGTATTCGTGAAGAGCGAGATCGACCCCAACACGAAGGAACTCGACTACTTCGCCTTCGGCGACGTGAGGGCGGCCGTCGAGTTCGGCAAGAAGATCGGCGGCACCGCCACCGACTGGCCGGCCATCCGGCAGCGCGTGGCGGCCGGCGCGAACTGACGACCCCGACCGACGGCCCTCCACCGGGGAACGGCGAACGGCGCAGCTGACCGGAAGCCGGCAGACAGCGGCCGCGGCGAGCGGCCGGCTGCCGTGACGAGAGGATATTTGTCGATGACGGTTCCGATGGCGGCGCCCCCGTTGCGCCTGATGTTCTGGGAGACGACGAAAGCCTGCAACCTGCGGTGCCAGCACTGCCGGGCCGTGCCCGAAGCCGAGCGGTCCCGCGTCGAGCTGACCACCGAGGAGTCGTTCGGGCTGATCGATCAGATCGCCGAGGTGGCCAGGCCGGTGCTGATCCTCTCGGGAGGGGAGCCGCTCTACCGGTCCGATATCTTCGACATCGGGGCCTACGGCGTCAGCAAGGGATTCCGGATGGCGCTGGCGACCAACGGGACGCTGATCGACCGAGGCGTCGCGTCGCGGATCCAGTCCACTGGATTCTCGCGCGTCGCCATCAGCCTCGACGGCGCCGTGCCGGCCACGCACGACGCGTTCCGCGGCATTCGCGGCTCCCACGCGCGGGCCATCGACGCGCTGCGACTGCTTCGCGAGGCGGGTGTGTCGACGCAGATCAACTCCACCATCGCCCGCCACAACGTCTCCGAACTGCCGGCGATGCTCGATCTGACGCAGTCGCTCGGCGCCGACGCCCTGCACATCTTCATGCTGGTGCCCGTCGGGTGCGGCGTGAGCATCGCGGACCGGGAGATGCTGCCGGCCGACGAATACGAACGGGTGCTGAACTGGTTCTACGACCAGTCGAAGACGGTGGCAATCGACCTCAAGGCGACCTGCGCGCCGCACTACTTCCGGGTGCGCGCCCAGCGGATCGTCGAGGAGCGCAAGCACGGCGACCGCAGCACGCCGTTCGTGGCGCTGGGGACGCAGATGAAGGCAGCCCCGGACCCGGCCGGCGGGCGGCCGCTGTCGGCGATGACCCGCGGGTGCCTCGCCGGCACCGCCGTGTGCTTCGTGTCGAACGCCGGGGACATCTACCCGTGCGGCTACCTGCCGGTGAGCGCGGGCAACATCAGGCGGCAGCGGTTCGGCGAGATCTGGAGCCGGTCGACGGTGTTCGCTGCGCTGCGCGACTCGTCGGCGCTCGGCGGCAAGTGCGGGATCTGCAGGTACGAGGGGATCTGCGGCGGCTGCCGCGCGAGGGCGTTCTCCGACCGTGGCGACTACCTGGCCGAGGAGCCGTTCTGCACCTACGAGCCACTGCTCGACAACGCGGTGGCGTTCCAGGTCACTGACGGGAAGTCCTAGTCAGCGTAGTGGCTGGTGGCTAGTGCCTAGCGGATCACGCATGACACACTGCCCACTAGCCACTGGCCACTACTGTCCCTGCCCTGTCTTCGTCCTGTCACTGTTCTTGCGTCGATCCTCGACGCTGCAGGAGGCGCTCATTCACGTGGGCACGCCGAGGCGCGGCAGCAGCCACGTCTGCAGCAGGACCCAGACGGCGATGAACACGAGCGGCCAGAGGTAGTCCATCACCGGCTGGCTCCTGTCTCGAGCGTGGCGAGCACGCGCCGCAGCTTGGCGTCGACCTGCTGGCCGAGCGGCGCCAGCGCCTCGTTCCCCACGTGGCCCATCGTCACAAGCGGCGCCACGGCCGCGACGACGCTTCGACCAGGGTCCGTCTCGTACACGATCAGGTTGCAGGGGAGCAGGAGGCCCAGGTCGATCTCCGCGCTGAGCGCCTGGAAGGCGATCGGCGGGTTGCAGGCGCCGAGGATCACGTACTTCCGGAAATCGCGATCGAGCTTCTGCTTGATGGTCTGCTTGACGTCGATCGTCGTCAGCACGCCGAATCCCTCGGTCTTGAGCGCGGCCGTCGCGCGCTCGACGGCGTCCTCGTAAGCGACCGACAACTCGACCCGCATGCCGTACCGTGTCTCTTCCACCCTCGGACCTCCCGGATCAGCGTATCAGATCAGGCGGCGCGACCATCAACTCCGCACGCCGGCCGCCTTCAGGATCGAGATGAGCGGGCACCAGTTGGTGAACGCCGANNAGCCCGACGAAGGCCGTGAACCAGAAGAAGTAGGGGCTCACCAGCACGCCGAGCAGCACGCTCACCATGACGAACAGGCCGGCGACCAAGCGAACGTAGCGATCGATCGTCATCCTGCGACTCCTTGGCGGTGTGGACGGGTTCCGCCTACAGAGATTCAGATCAGACCGGCCTGGATACAGGATCCGGCAGGAACAGCATCGGCAGCGCGCAATGCCTGAGCCAGTGCTCGGTCGGATGAGCGTGCAGTACCCCGTGGCGCGCCGCGCCGGGGACAACGACCAGGGAAGCCCCCGGTTCACGCGTG
>PMKG01000392.1 GCA_003157675.1 Acidobacteriota bacterium | reverse complement strand
GAACAGCACCGGGAGCGCGCTCGCGATGAAACGGGCCAACTCCGCGGAACGCTCGTCCTTCCGCCCGCGAATCCGCGCGACCAAAGCGAGGATCGACCCGCCGAGCACCATGTTCATCGGCAGCACGTGGAGCGGGAACGTGAGGCTGAGGAGCCCGGACAGCAGCCACACCGGCGCGGCCAGCGGCAGCGGGTCGAGGGCAGGCAGCGGTGTCACCGGGCGCCTCCCTTCTTCTGCGGCGCCGGCAGCGAGGCCACGTACTCGGCGAGGGAGTGTCGCAGCGCGTCGCTGCCCTCGAAGGTCGGCATGACGGGGTTGACCGTCGGCAGGTGTCCCAGCAATTCGTAGCCGCGCGCGGCCGTGAGCCCGCGGCCCCCGATCTGGTAGTCGGCCCCGGGGTCGTGGCATGGCGAGCAGTTCTCGTTGAAGTAGGCCCGCCCCGCATCGCTCGGGGCTTCGCCGCCGGCCGGCGCGGGCAGGTGCGGCACCGTCCCGCCAAGCTTCGCAAGGTAGACCGCGACCGCCTCGCGTTCGGCGTCGGTGCCCGGGAACGGCGGCATCCGCCGCCCTCTCCACGTCCAGAGCGCGCCGGCGCCAACCGGCTGCTCGTCCGATGTCGTGAGGCGCGCGAGGATCGACGAGATCGCCTCCTGGCTGCGGCCCGCGACGAGCGGGCGGATCGCCAGGTAGCCATCGGTCGTGTGACACATGGTGCACGAGAGGCGGAACACCTCGCGCCCCTCGGCCTCGACGCGTTGCAGCGGATCCGCGCCCGCCGCCGCGGCTGGCAGGCAGGTCCACAGAGCCGACTTCAGGACACCGGCCCGCCGCAGCGCGGACAACTCGAAGCGGTCATCGCGCACGGTGGGCTCGGTGGCGGCGACCGCGCGCGTCCAGCCCGGCGCGACGCGCACGCCATTCACGAACATGTAGCGCCCGATCACGTAGGGCTTGCGCAGGTCCTCGCGCACCCATTCGCCGCCGCCCATGGCGGCAAGGGCGGCCACCAGCAGCGCGACCGCCGTGGGCCTGCCGTAGGCGCGCGGCCGCAGGTACGCGATCGCGAACGTCAGCAGCAGCGTCGCCAGCGAGGCGACGATCGCGGCGCGGGCCGCCGTGATGGCGGGCGGATAGCCGGAGGCGCTGCCCGAGGTCAGGACGGCGACGATATCGCCGATGGACGCGGCCCTCAGGCCGAGAACCTCGAGCACCTCGACGCCCGCGTGCGAAGCCGCCCACAGGAACCAGACGATCGCGAGAGGCAGCGCGATCGTCATCGGCAGGATCCACTTCGCCGCGTATCTCGCAACCCTGGCCTTCACGTCGCGGTCGTCGAGGCCCGCGGCGGTCAGCATCACGTAGAGGCCGGCCAGGCCGGTTGCGACGAACGTGCGGGCGAACAGGGCGGGCCAATAGGTCGGGTTGAGCAGGCCATCCCAGATGCTGCCGGTCGCGAGCCACGCGCCGGGCGTCAGCATGAAGGTGAGGATGCCGTTGATGACGACCAGGCTGAGCCACGCGGCGCCGAAGTAGATCCACCCGACGCGCTCGTGCGTGGCCGCGTCGAGCCGATCCCAGCCGTAGTGATAGACCATCGCGGCCGCGATTTCGACGACGAAGAAGGTCCACTCGATGGCCCAGGCCCAGACGAAAATGTGGATGAGCGACGAGGTGGCCTGCGGGTGGACGAGGCCGATGGTGAACCAGATGCCGACGCCGGTCACGACGCCGAGGACCAGCGTCAGCAGCGCGAACACCGCGCTCAAGTGGCGCAGGTAGCCGAGCATCCCGTCGTCGCGCTCCCGCCTGGCCTTTCGCTCGGCCAGCACGAGGAAGAGGCCGCCGCCGACGGCGAAGTGCGAGATGAAGACGTGGAGGATCGCGACGCACGCGATCAGGAGACCCGGGGCGGGGAGGGACCAGAGGGGGAAGTTCATAGGAGGGCTCAAGGCTCAGGGCTCACGGCTCAGGCCAGGTGAGCCTGAGCCGCAAGCCGCAAGTCGCGAGCCGCGAGCCGGAACTACTTCAGCCGACCCTCCACCGCTCCCCAGTTGATGCTTGCGAAGAACGCCGCGATGTAGTCGGCGCGCTTGAGGCCGAAGTCGAGCATGAAGGCGTGCTCGAAGACGTCCATGATGAGCAGCGGCACGCAGCCGGCCGGGTGTGAGGTGTCGTGCTCGCCAATCCAGAAGTTGATCAGGCGCCCGCTCACCGGGTCCTGGTAGAGGATCGTCCAGCCGATGCCGCGCATCGAGCCGGTCGCCTTGAAGTCCTTCTCCCAGTTCTCGTAGCCGCCGAAGTCGGCGGCGAGCTTCTTCGCGAGCGCGCCGTTCGCGTTGAGCGGCTTTCCGCCAAGGTTCTCGAAGTAGAACTCGTGCAGGCGCATCCCGTCGAATTCCCAGCCCAGGCGTCGCTTGAGTTCGGCGTACTCCGGCGTGCCGGTCTTGCCCTCGCCAAGCATCGCGCCGAGCAGGTCGAGCACCTTGTTGGTGTTGGCGACGTAGCCCTGGTAGAGGGTGAAGTGGTTCTTCAGCAGCGTCTCGCTGAATCCGGGTATGCCGACGAGTGCCGAGTAGTCCTTTGCGGTGTAGGCCATCATGTCCTCCTGGATGAGGTTCAGCTAGTAAATGAACTCCCTCACGTCGTATCTCGCCATCTGTGGCGGCAGCCCTTCGAACGCGAACCCCGCCCGGATGGCCTCGGCCTGCGCCAGCCGCTCAGGGAGCGACAGCGGCTCGATGTCGGCCGCGGCAGCCGCCTTGGGGTAGACGGTTCCCGGGATTTCGATGAGCTCGCTGAAGAACAGGAGGTCGCCCGCGCCGAGGCCCATCTCGTTGACCGCGGCCACCGTGTCGCGCGCGTGGCCCTCGGCGAACGCCCGGCCGCCGAGGCCGACCATCAGGATCACGCCAACCTGGGCGCCGCCGGCCTTGATCGCGCGCACCGTCTCGACCGCCTGCTCGCGCGACGCGGGCTTCCGGACGAATGCGAGCAGGGGATCGTGCCCCGATTCGAGGCCGACGTAGACGCGGCCGAGGCCGCGCCGGCGCAGCTCGGCGTAATCCGCCGCCGATTTGCGAGCGCCCGTGAACCCGTCGACGAAAGCGTGAACGGGCCTCGACCCGCCGCCAAACGGGCCCGGCATGGCGTCGAAGAACTCGAGGAGCCGATCCATCGGGACCGCCAGCGCGTTGGCCGAGCCCAGGAAGAACGACCGCCCGCGCAGCGCCGCGGACTCGCCGAGGTAGTCTCGTACTGACTCCACGTGGCGCCAGAACTCGTCGGCCGCCTTCACGCGGTAGGCGCCGTGGTAGAGGTCACAGAACGTGCACGTGCCGAACGAACACCCGTCGGAGGCCTGCAGCACCGTGGACAGGTACTGGTCCGGCGGCAGGATGCCGATCGGGGAGTAAACCTCGGCGAACCGCGCCGCATCCCCCCGCGCGGCCGCCGCGTCGAACTTCGCGCAGCGGTCGACAATCGCCACCACCTCCGCGCTGGGGTGATGCCCGGCGGATGTGGCCCACGCCCGGGCGTCGCGCTCGAGCGAGTGGGAAAGCAGCGCCGCCTGCCCGGCGGTTTCCTCGAGAACAGGGTCTCGGGCCGCGCCTTCGAGCCCCACGCGCTGCCGCGAGTCGGCGGACCTGGCGGGCTTGTGCAGCAGGCGGCCGCTCAGCCCCCGGCGATAGGTCTCGCCGCCCTTCCAGAGGCTGTAGAGCCGGCCGCCGAAGTCCCAGGCGGCCACCCACGCGGCCTCGAAGGCCAGCGAAATGGAGGTATCCTTGACGCTCAGCATCGCTGGACGGGAGCCAATCGCGCCGCGGAAGATCATGGGAACAGCATAGATCAGGGCTCAATATGTCATCCATCGACCGTCGCCAGTTCCTTCAGACCGGTGTGGCGGGAAGCGTAGGCCTCGCGGCCGGAAGAGTGGCCGCCGGGGATGCGGCCGCCTCGGGCCAGGCATCACTTCCGGCGGAGGTGATGCGCTTCGACCTTCAGGAAGCGACGCTCGCCGACCTGCAGAAGAAGATGCAGACGGGCGAGGAGTCCGCGCGGTCGCTCGTCGAGAAGTACCGGCGGCGGATCGGCGCGCTCGACAAACAGGGTCCGGCGCTGCACGCCGTGATCGAGTTGAACCCGGAAGCCGACGCCATCGCCGCCAGCCTCGATGCCGAGCGCGCGAGTCAGGGTCCGCGGGGGCCGCTGCACGGCATCCCCGTCCTCATCAAGGACAACATCGGCACGGCAGATCGAATGACGACCACGGCCGGGTCGCTCGCGCTGGAGGGCTCGACGCCCTCGCGCGACGGGTTCGTCGCGCGCAGGCTGCGCGAGGCGGGTGCGATCATCCTCGGCAAGACGAATCTCAGCGAGTGGGCGAACTTCCGGTCCACACGCTCGTCGAGCGGTTGGAGCGGGCGCGGCGGCCAGGCGAAGAATCCATATGCGCTCGACCGGAACCCGTCGGGCTCGAGCTCGGGGACGGGCGTCGCTGTCGCGGCCAACTGCGCCGCGGTCGGCATCGGCACCGAGACCGATGGCTCGATCGTCTCCCCCTCGAACAACTGCGGGCTGGTCGGCGTCAAGCCCACCGTGGGCCTCGTCAGCCGCGCCGGGATCATTCCCATCTCGCACAGCCAGGACACGGCCGGACCAATGACGCGCACGGTGACCGACGCGGCGATCCTGCTCGGCGCACTTGTCGGCGCCGACCCGGACGACCGGGTGACGGTCGCGGGCGCGGCCAAGGGGCGGCGCGACTACACGACCTTCCTCGATCCGAACGCGCTCAAGGG
>PMKG01000428.1 GCA_003157675.1 Acidobacteriota bacterium | reverse complement strand
CCCCGGCGTCACTGAACTGGACCAGCTCCCCGGCTGTCCCGTCGGCGCGAACGTCGACTCGTGGGCCAGCGCTTCGATCCCCGGTTCGAGCTCGACGAACGCCCCGAAGTCCGCCACGCGGGTGACGCGCCCGACTCGTGTCTGGCCGACCTCGTACGTCTCGGAAACCTTCGTCCACGGATCCGCCGTCAACTGCCTCAGTCCCAGTGAGATCTTCTTTAGGTCGTCGTCCACGCGCAGGACCTTGACGGTGATCTCGTCTCCCGTCTTGACGACGTCCGCCGGCGCCGCCACTCGGGACCAGGCCATCTCGGAGACGTGCAGCAGGCCCTGCACGCCGCCGCCGAAGTCCACGAACGCGCCGAAGTCCCGGACCGACGCCACTCGCCCCGTGAGCACCGCGCCAACGACGATGGTGCGCTTCACCTCGGCGGCCCTGGCCTGCTGTTCCTCCTCGAGCAGGGCCCGGCGCGAGACGACGAGATTCCTGCCGCCTTCGCCGTATTCGATGATTCGGAACTCGGCCACCTGCCCTTCGAGCGACGAGGGCTCCGCCGCGGGGGCGCCGATCTGGGAAAACGGGCAGAAGGCCCGCTGGCCGCCGACCCGCACTTCGAACCCGCCCTTGACCGCCCGTTCGATCTTGCCCTCGACCGGGAGGCGGGCGCGGTAGGCGTCTTCAATCTGGCGCTCGGTCGCCGCCCGTCGTGCCAGCCTCCGGGAGAGGGTGATTCCGCCGGCGGTCGACACGACGATGGCCTGGATTCGATCGCCGACAGCCACCTCGATGCCGCCGTCGGCGTCTCTGAGCTCGTCGAGGTCCATGGTGGCTTCGCCCTTGCCGCCGACATCGACGAACGCGACCTCCTCGCCGATCGCGACGATGGTGCCCTCGACGCTCTGGCCCTTGTCGAGGTAGGCCGCCTGCACCGAGGCCTCGAACAACGCCGCAAAGTCCTCTTCCGGTTCGGTCACGCGACGCTCCTCAAGATGACGGCTGAACTCCCGCGGAACCCCGCGACCGAAGCCAGCGCCTGGATACCCAGTGTCCCCCACGGGCCCGGTCGCCGTCCAGCGCGCCGGGACGAAGGACCGGGTCCGGGTCGCGCCGGTGCGTGGTCAGTGGTTCTCACCATCCGAGAGAGGCAACCATGGGACCCAGGCTCTGCTCCCTACCTCCAGCGGCAGAACGAGCCGTCGATGGCGTGCAGTTCCCGAAATCCGGTCAACTGTCTCGCGGCGGCCAACGATTACCGGCTGGTCGGCACGCCCGGCGTGCAGGGCGGCAAGGTCACCGGTGACGCCTGGCTGGGTGCGTTCTGGACGCACGACGAAGGGCAGACCTGGCGGAGCACATTGCTTCCCGGCTTCCCGCAGGACACGTCGGCTAAGTACCTGTCTGCGTATGCATGGGGTCAGGCCGGGTGTTCCCGTGCGCTGGTCCTGCAACGCCGCTAAGGTCCGACTCGAGGAATGTCTGTACTTTGAGATCGCCGCTTCATGTCTTTTCGGTGGGCGCTCGGCGCACTCCCTCAGAACCACGTCTTGCGCCGGTATTCGCGGTAGGCCTCGCCAAAAGCCGTCTCCAGCACGCGGGCTTCACGGCGCGCGCGGATGGTCTGACAGATGATCATCACGACCAGAGCGACCCACAGAACGGGCGTTTGCATGACCAGCACGACCCCTGTGAACATCACGATGCCGAACACGTACACAGGATTGCGGATCTTCGAGTACAGCCCGTGGGTGACGAGCTCGCGAGCCTCCGCCCTGACCGCAAACGACCTGCCGAGCTGTTGCCGGCTGATTCCAACGAGGCTCAGCCCCACCACCGCCAGTGCCGTCCCGATGATGCGCTGCCCATTCCAGGGGGTGTCCCACCTCGCCAGGATCCACAGGAGCAATCCCGCCACCAGAATCTGAAATGCCGTGAAAAGGACGTATCGACGAACGGCCATGGCGCGTCTTACCACTCCTCCATCTCGAACCGGATCCTCTGCACTTCGGCGATGTGCTTGATGTCGGCCATCCCGCCAGTATTCCCGCACGTCAGGATGACGGTCGTCGGCGGGTCCATCCTCTCGCGAAGCCGGGTCTCCGAGACATTCTTCGGCAGCGTGGGCCGGACCGTGCTCCGCAGTGCGGCGATCGCACCGGTCGTGTCGAGCCCCTGCTCGGTCAGGCGCGCCAGGTCTTCCTCCTCCTTGAGCGGCATCCCGAACACGCGGCGCACGAGGCTGTTCGCACGTCCCTTCCCCAGGTCCGGGTTTCCGAATTCCGGGTCCGACGGCCTGCTCACGGTCGGCACATAGACGAAGTCGAACGTCCGGGAATTCTCGATGGCGGCGAGCTCATCGTGATAACCGAGCTCGGGGTACCCGCGATTGCCGTGGAAGAGCGTGTACCGGACGGCGCTCACACGGCCTTCGGTGGCGGCGTGGTGCAACTCATTGATCATCGCGGTGAACGGGGCGAGACCGGTCCCCGTCCCGATCATGACGACGTTCCTGAACCCGGCAGCCCGCTTCTCCAGCGTGAAGTCCCCGGTGATCTTGTAAAAGTAGCTGACCCTCGTGTCGCCGCCCTTCTCCATCTGGAAGAGCGACTCGGTCAGCCGGCCGGGTTG
>PMKG01000006.1 GCA_003157675.1 Acidobacteriota bacterium | reverse complement strand
CCAGGCACGATACGGCACGCCGAAATTCAGTGAAGAGGCCATCGCAGAATTCCAGATCGTCACGGGGTTATTCGACATCACTCAGGGCCGGTCCACAGGAATCCAGGTTCAGGCGATCACCAAGTCCGGCACCAACCGTTTCAGTGGCTCCGCGTTCGGATTCTTCCGCGACAACAAGTTCAATGCGGCGGACCACATTCTCGGGTACGTCCTGCCGTATTCGGACAAACAGATGGGCGCGACACTCGGTGGGCCCATCGTCAAAGACAAGGTCCACTTCTTCGCGTCGTTCGAGTACGAGAAGGAGCCGTCGACGGCCGTGTCGACGCCGGTGTACCTGCCGGGTGAGGTCTTCGCCTTCGGCACCCAGAACACGTATAAGGAGTATCTCGCGAGGCTCGACTACCAACTGGCTTCGAAGGACCACGTGAGCGTCCGGTTTGCGCGGAACTCGCTGAGTAACCCCTTCGCGAGCACCGCGGGCAACGTTTACCCGTCGGTGGTCAGCATTCAGGACCAGCACTCGGAGAGCATCCTCGGCGTCTGGTCGCGCGTCATGAGCAACAGACTGACGAGCGAGACTCGCATCGGCTACAACTCGTTCGTCTTCTCCAACCAGTCGCCGTCGTACATGTACGGGCAGATGACGTATGCGTTCCCCGGTATCAACATCGGGGGTGCCTCCAACCAGCCGAACGGCAACAACACGGCCACGTATACCTTCCGCGAAGACATGAACTGGCTTTACGGCAACCATAACTTCAAGTTCGGAGGCGAGTTCCTCCGGGTGCACGATCGGGGCTTCTGGTACGCCCAAGCGTTCGGGATCATGTACTTCAACTCGCGGCCGCCGGACCTCGTTCAGCGATTTCCGGCCAGTGCGTGGAACAACCCGGCCGCGTGGAATCTCACCGGGCTCGACCCGTACGTGCAGCGCCTGGATATCAACTTCCGCCCGAGCTGGAACGAAGACATGCCCAGGCCGACGGTCGGCGTCTGGTTTGGTGATACGTGGCGCGTGAACGACCGGTTGACGCTCAACTACGGCGTTCGCTGGGATGCCGACTTCGGCGTCGCCGATCCACCGTGCGTGGACGCGAGCGGACAAGTCAATCCCTGTCCCACGAGCGTCATCCAGATCAACAACGGCGTGATCAACCAGGATGTTGGCTACAAGCGGGGTAACACGGACCTGTCCAACTTCGCACCGAGAACCGGGTTCGCGTGGAAGCCGCGCGGAACCGACGACTTCGTCATTCGCGGGGGCACGGGCCTGTACTTCGGTGCAACGAACTCCAACGTCATGTACATCAAGGAGCTTTGGTCATCGATGGTCTCCGCGTCGATCGGTTACACCGGCCAGCCGAATTTCGTGCTGAATCCTCTCGGAGGCTACACCCCTCAGGACTTCCTTTCGGGGAACGCCCCGCTGCCCGCGCAGACCAAGATCATCATGTCCCCGAACTACAAGAACCCCGTGTCATGGCAGTACTCGGCAGGGTTCCAGAAGCAGTTGGGTTCGACGATGGCGTTCGACTCGGATCTGATCGGTTGGCAGATGTACCGCGACGAGCGCAACGACGACGTAAACCTGTTCTATGACGCCACAACTGGATACAACAAGGACCCGCGGATATACGGCCGACCGAATCCTGCATATGGACAGGTCATCCTGGTGACCAGCACGGGCCGTCGGGACTACCTGGCGCTGGCCAGCTCGTTCACGCGGCGGCTGAAGAACCACTTCTCCGCGGCCGCGACGTACACGCTGATGTTCTACCAGCACGACGATAACCTGCCCAGCAGCGGATCGACAGGTTCCTACTACAACAACCCGTTCTGCAGCAGTTGTGAATGGGGCAATTCGGTGGACTTGCAGCGCCACACGTTGCGCGCGAACCTCATCTACAACCTGCCGTGGGGGTTCACGGCGAGCGCGATGTACCTGTATGGGTCGGGCGCTCACTTCGCGACGGTACTCAGCTCCCTCGGGTACGACGGTGCGACCAGCGGGAACAACCGGATCAACCTAGGGGCTCCGATCACCATCGCCGCGGCCGTGGCGGACCGGTTCGAGGGGCCGTCGGTGATTCCGACCGGGGGCGTCGTGCCGCGCGACGCGCTCCGCGGGCTGCCGCTGCAGCGGGTGGACCTCCGTGTGAGCAAGGAGTTCAAGCTCTACAAGACCACCAGAATCGCGCTAATAGCCGAATGTTTCAACGTGACCAATCACGCCAACTACGGTTCCTACAACACTAGTGTCGACTCCCCGACGTTTGGACAGCCGCTGGCTGTTTACTCGTTCTCGGGACTCGGCACGGCCTATGTGTCGCGAATGGGACAATTGGCGTTCCGGCTGTCTTTCTAATGCCGTTGCCGTCCTAGGGCGAGCAAGTCCAGTTGTCGAGAACGGGCCGGGCCGCGCCGTCGTGCCGGCGCGGCCCGTTTTTCCGGCCGTGACCCCGACGAAGGCGGTGGCGGCCGAGGGGCGACGGAGTCATTCCCACGTCGAGGCGGCGCCTCCCGAGCGTGAACCAGGTGCGCCAGAACGGCGACGGAGGGCGGGGGATATCCTTCGCAAACCAGGGGAAGGTTCTCGTTGCGCTGACGCGGGCCGGCGTCAAGCTCCTGGCGGGGACCGATTCGCCGAACATGCCGAACGCGGTCGGGCTGCACGGAGAGTCGGGCATGTTCGTGCGCCTAGGGCTGACGCCGGTTGAAGCGCTCAGGACCGCGACCAGCTACGCGGCGGAGGCGCTCGGCTCTGGAGCGGATCTCGGCATGATCGAGGTCGGCGAGGTCGCGGACATCGTGATTCTCGATGCCGACCCGCTGGCCGACATCAGAAACACGCGCAAGGTGAAGGCGGTCGTCAAGAACGGCCGCCTGTTCGACATGAAGACGCGTCTGTCGGGAACGACGATTCAGCCCTGACGTGGGTGCACGCGGCCCCGGGCCGGCGATGGACCAAGCCGCCGGCCGGGGCGGAAGACCGCACGGTGTTGATCCGAATGGAGGCCGAGACCCGTTTCACGGCCATGTTTCTCGATCCGGCTGCCGGACCTCACGACCGGCACCCTGGATCATCACGAGTAACGGGAGGTCTTATGGTACGCGCTTGCCTGATCGCCGCCTCCGTCTGCCTGCTGCTCGCCGCTTGGAGTGCGGGGGCAACGGCCCAGGAGGTGACGGTCGTCACGGGCGGGACCCTGATCGACGGAACCGGCGCGGCGCCGGTCAGCGACGCGGTCATCATCGTGGAAGGCTCCAAGATCGTTGCGGTGGGCCCGCGAGGCACCGTTCGCATCCCGCCCGGCGCTCGCGAAATGAACATCGCGGGCAAGTTCGTGATCCCCGGCCTGATGGACGCGAACGTGCACCTCGTGCTGAACATGACGATCGAATTCCATGCGCGGTACGAGGACCACTACGAGGATCTGATCGAAGAAGCCGCGCAGGTCGCGCTGCGCAACGGCGTGACGACGGTCTTCGACTCGTGGGGGCCACTCCAGCCGCTGCTCAATGTCCGCGACCGGATCCGCGGCGGGGAGGTCGTCGGCAGCCGGATGTTCGTCGCCGGCAACATCGTCGGCCTGAGCGGCCCGCTCGGGCGGGACTTCAACCCGAACGCCGAGACGCTCGCCACCCGAGAGTTCGTGAAGCGCATCAACCAGATCTACGAGGAGAACGTCGGCCCCTCGCTGCTGTTCCGCACGCCCGAGGAGGTTCGGACGGAGATCAGGAAGTACATCGCGCGCGGAATCGATTTCCTGAAGTTCGCCATCAGCGGTCACGGAGCGACTCGCGCCCGTAGCTCCACGCACGACGACTTCCTGATGTTCTCCCCCGAAACCGCGCGGATCATCGTCGAAGAATGCCGTCGAGCGGGCATCAGCGTGCAGACGCACGCGATGACGGTCGAGAGCCTGCGGATGGCGGTCGAAGCAGGCGTGGACATGGGGCAGCACATCGAGTACACGGGCGACGAACCCATCCCGGACTCCACGATCAAGATGATGCTCGACAGGAAGATGTACGCCGCGTTGCAGGCGGAGACAGAGCGCCGACGCCAGTTGAACATCGAGAACGCCGGCGATGACAAGGTGGCGGCCACCGAATTCAAGGTGCGCCACGAGAACATCCTGCGGCTGATGAAGGCCGGCGTTCCGCTGCTGCTGGCCACCGACGGCGGCCTCCGCGATCCGGACGGCGTCGCGTCGCAGAGCCCGAGGAACCGGATCGATCAGCTCTCTGAGCTGCACGAGGGGGAGTTCGTGTGGTTCCAGGCGATGAAGGAGAACGGCATGAAGCCGATGGACGAGATTGTGGCCGCCACCCGCAACATCGCGGCG
>PMKG01000307.1 GCA_003157675.1 Acidobacteriota bacterium | reverse complement strand
CCGGTCGGCGCGGTCGTCGTCCGCGCCGGCCGGATTGTGGGGCGCGGCGCGCACCATGGGGCGGGCACCGACCACGCCGAGGTCGTGGCGCTTCGTGATGCGGACACGCTCGCCCGCGGATCGACGCTCTACTGCACGCTGGAGCCGTGCAACCACGAGGGCCGCACGCCGCCCTGCGCCCCGCTCATCGCCGCGAGCGGCGTGGCGAGGGTGGTCGCCGCCATCCGCGACCCCAATCCCGGCGTCGCCGGCGGAGGTCTCGAGCGCGTTCGCGAGGCTGGCGTGGAGGTGGCGCTCGGCGTCATGGCCGAAGAGGCCCTGGAGACGGCGTGGCCGTTTGTCTGCACGGGCGCCTTCGCGCAGCCGTTCGTCCTGTTGAAGACGGCCGTGTCGCTCGACGGCCGATTCGCGCCGCCCGCCGGCGAACGAACCGCCGGTGAGCCGGCCTACCTGACCAGCCTCGCCGCCCGCCGCGAGGTCCACGCGCTTCGCCGCTGGAACGACGTGGTCGTCGTCGGCGAGCACACGATGGCCGCGGACCGACCCCACCTCGACGGCCAGCTCGCCGGCGACGCAGGGACCTGCCCGAGCCTCGATCCGATTCCTGCCTATGCCGACACCGATCTCAGCCTGGAGGGAGGATGGCCGCGGCCTTTCTGGGTGTTCGCCGGCGCGGAGCGCGCCGCGGACCAGGCGAGGCTCGGCATCGAGCGTCGCGGCGGAACGGTGGTGCTGTGCGCGGAGCGCGACGGGCACGTCGCACCCGAGTCGCTCGTGGCCGAGTTCGGACGGCGGGGCGGCCATTGCCTCATGGTCGAAGGCGGCCCGCAGCTTGCCGCGGCGTTCCTCGATGCGGGTCTCGTGGATCGATGGGTGAGCTACGTCGCGCCGACGGTGCTCGGCAGTGGTCCGACGTGGCCGGAGCGCGAGTCGCGCGGAGCCTTTCACCTCACGCGCGCCGGGGCCGCCGGCCCGGACGCCAGGCTCGTGTTCGACCGCGAGCCGTTTCACGCGGTGCTGGCCGATCTCGCCGCGCCGCGAGGAGGCCGCTGATGTTCACGGGGCTGGTGTGTGATATCGGAAGGCTGGAGTCGGTGCGGATCTCGGGCGGACGCTCCGGCCTCGAGATCTCCGCGCCGCGCACGGCGAGGAACCTTCGGGTCGGCGACAGTCTGGCCGTGAACGGCGTGTGCCTCACGGTCACCGTCGTGGCCGGGGCGCGTGTCCGCGCGGATGTGTCCGCCGAAACGCGCCGTGTCACCGCGGTGTCGACCTGGCGGGCCGGCGATCGCGTGCACCTCGAACCGGCGCTCCGCGTCGGCGACAGCCTGGGAGGCCACGTCGTTCTCGGGCACGTCGACGGCGTCGGGCGCGTGCAACGGGTCGCGCGGCTGGCCGGCGGGCTGGCCGTCACCGTGTCCGCCGCGCCGGCGATTCTCGTCCAGTTGCTGCCCAAGGGCTCGATCGCGGTGGACGGCGTCAGCCTGACGCTCGACGAGGGACCGTTCGCCCGGACGTTCATCGTCACGCTCGTTCCGCACACGCTGCGCGAGACCCGCTTCGCGACGCTCGGCGCCGGCGACCTCGTCAATCTTGAGGTGGACGTCCTCTCGAAAGCGGCGCGGGCCGGTGTCGGACGCGAGGCGCCCCGCGCCTCCAGCCGGGCCGGCGCCCTGACGGCGGAGGCGATCGCCGCCCGCGGCTGGACGGGGCGCGACGGGAGGAACCCATGACCGAACCGATCACGCTCGACCCGATCTCGGGCGCCCTGGCCGCTCTCCGCGACGGCCGCGTCATCGTCGTGGTGGACGACGAGGATCGCGAGAATGAAGGGGACTTCGTCGTCGCGGCCGAGCACGCGACGGCCGAGACCATCAACTTCCTCTCGAAACACGGCCGCGGCCTGGTGTGCTTCGCCGCCACGCGCGAACGGTTGCGCGCGCTCGATCTCGGCCCGATGGTCGCCGAGAACACGGCGCCGCTCGGCACGTCGTTCACCGTGTCGGTCGATGCGGCGGCGGGCACGACGACCGGGATCTCGGCTCACGACCGGGCACGGACCGTGCGGGTGCTCATCGACCCCGCGGCGCGGCCGCGCGACCTCGCGCGCCCCGGCCACGTGTTCCCGCTCCAGGCGCAGCCGGGCGGCGTCCTGCAGCGCGCCGGCCACACCGAGGCCGTCGTGGACCTCTGCCGGCTGGCGGGACTCTCTCCGGCCGGTGTGCTGTGCGAGATCCTCGACGAGGACGGCTCGATGGCCCGCCTGCCGCGGCTGCGGGAGATGGCGGACCGCTTCGGCCTGCTCGTCGTCTCGATCGCCGACCTGATCGCCCATCGGCGCCGTCACGAGAAGCTCGTGCGCCGCGAGATCGAGATCGGCCTGCCCACGCGGTACGGCCAGTTCCACCTCGTGGCCTACAGCACGACCGTCGACGAGGCGCTGCACGTCGCGCTCGTCAAGGGCGCGATCGNNCAGATGGAAGCGGCGCTCGCCGCGATCGAATCGCGCGGCGCGGGGGTCTTCCTTTACATGCGCCAGGAAGGGCGCGGGATCGGCCTGCTCAACAAGCTGAAGGCCTACGCCCTCCAGGATCTCGGCAGCGACACCGTCGAGGCGAACCGGCAGCTCGGCTTCCCGGACGACCTCCGCGATTACGGCATCGGCGCGCAGATTCTGGACGACCTCGGCGTCGAGCGCATGGAGCTCATCACGAACAACCCGCGGAAGATCGTCGGCCTCCGCAGCTACGGCCTCGAGATCGTCGCTCGCGTGCCGCTCGAAATCGCGCCCAACGGGCGCAACGACGGCTACCTGCGCACGAAGAAGGAGAAGCTGGGGCACCTGCTGGCCGGGGTGTGATCGCGGCTGGGTCGCTCGAGGGATCGACACGACAACGGAGGCATCATGGGCACTGTGTTCGAGGGACGGTTCGAGGCGCAGGGAAGGAAGCTCGCGCTGGTGGCCTCGCGGTTCAATGAGTTCTTCACGCGGGAACTCGTCGCCGGGGCCCAGGATTGCCTGCGGCGGCACGGCGTCGCCGACGGCGACGTAGACGTGGCCTGGGTGCCGGGCAGTTTCGAGATCCCGCTGGCGGCCCAGCGTCTCGCCAGAACCGGCCGGTACGGCGCGGTCGTCTGCCTGGGGTGCCTGATCCAGGGCGACACGCCCCACTTCGGCCTGGTGGCCGCGGAGGTGACCAAGGGGATCGCCCAGGTGTCGCTCGCGACCGGCGTGCCGGTCGTCTTCGGTATCGTCACGGCCGACACGCTGGAGCAGGCGATGGAGCGCGCCGGCACGAAGGCCGGGAACCGTGGGTTCGACGCGGCGGCCGCGGCGCTCGAGATGATCGGCCTGTGCGCGGCCATCGACCGGGCGTAAGCCGGCGCTGAGCTTGGTCCTGCGCGCCGAGGGCGAGTATCATACGCCCTTCGCCCCACAGCGGGAGTGCGATGGCCAGGATCAAAGTGTCGGTCGAACGTGTCGGCGGCTGCTGCAATCTCCCGATGATGGTCGGGGACTGCTTCTACCTCGACGGGTCCAAGCTCTCGGTGCCCGACGGCAAGTTCGTTTGCATGTGGGCGCTGCAGAGCATGATGCCCGTCTTTCCGATCCTGGGCGTCCAGGATCACGTGCCGTCGACCCACTGGGTCCACGCGGTCCGCCATTTCGTCTGCCCCGATCCGAAAGGCCAGGTGCTCTTCCGCCTGGAGACGGTCGCCGATGATCCGGATTGACGCCAGCCGCTGCACCGGTTGCCGGTGCTGCGAGGCGGCGTGCGCCTTCCACCACACCGGCAGCGGCGGCCGGCTCCTCTCCCGCATCCGCGTCGTGAACCTCTACGAGTTGGGCGTGGACGCCCCCGTCGTGTGCCAGCAGTGCGAGGATCGCTACTGCCTCGCGTGCCCGACCGAGAGCCTCTCGCTCGGTTCGCTCGGCCAGGTCGTCGTCTCGCCGACGCTGTGCTCGGAGTGCGGCGCGTGCACGCGGTCCTGCCCGATCGGCGCCATCGAGTCGGTGGAGGGAATCGCGTTCGTCTGCGACCTGTGCGGCGGCGACCCGCGGTGCGTCCCGGCCTGCACCCAGGGCGCCATCGCGTTCGCTCCCGGCGTCGGCGGGGCGATGTCGCTCGCGCCGTTCAAGCCCGGCAGCGAGAGGCTCTCGCCCAGTCACAAGCGGGCCCGGTTCGTGCGCGCGCTCGGCGAGTCGGTCCGAGCGGCCTGGGGGGCGAGCCGTGGCTGACCGCACCTTCGGGCACGGCGGGCGCGTCCTGCGCGTGGACCTGACCGAGCGGCGCTTCGAGATCGAGCCGCTCGACCCGCGCTGGATCCGGGACGTCGTCGGCGGCCGCGCCGCCAACACGAAGCGCCTCTCCGAGGACCTCGATCCGGCGGGCGATCCGCTGGGACCCGCGAACGTCCTCATCTTCGGCGTCGGGCCGCTCACCGGCACGCTCCTGCCGGCCTCCGCCTACTACACCGTGACGGCGCGCTCCCCGCTGACCGGGATCCTCGGCGACTCGGCTGCGGGAGGCCACTTCGGGCCGGAGATGAAGCTCACCGGCTTCGACCAGATCGTCATCACGGGCTGCGCCGACTCGCTCACCTACCTGCTCGTGACCGACGACGGCGTCCGGTTCGTGCCGTGCCCGGAGTTCGCGGGCCGGGACGTCGTCCAGACGACGGCCGCGATCCGCGAGGCGCACGGCGACTGAAACATCCAGGTGGCGGCGATCGGCGTCGCGGGCGAGAACCGGGTCCGGTTCGCCGCGCTCGTGTCGAGCGGCAACCGCGTCAACGGGCGAGCGGGCATGGGCGCCGTCATGGGCGCGAAGCGCCTCAAGGCGATCGCGGTGCGCGGCGGCCGGCCCGTGCGGCTCCACGATCCGCTGCGCTTCGCCGACGGGGTCCGGAAGGTCCATCGCGCGATCCTCGACCACCCGGAGTACGAGAAGCGTCGCCGCCTGGGCACGACGATGCTGATGCAGGACCTGAACCGGATCGGGATCCTGCCGACGAGACACTTCCAGCAGGGGCTCTGCGCCTACGTGGACGACGTGTCGGGCGAGCGGCTGGCATCGACCTACAAGGTCAAGAACAAGAGTTGCTACAACTGCCACGTCCACTGCTCGCGCTACTACGTCTGCGAGGGGATCGAAGCCGAGGGGCCCGAGTTCGAGACGCTCTGCGGCTTCACGTCCCGCATCGGCAGCGGCAGCCTGCCGTTCGCCCTCGAGATGAACCGCACGCTGAACCAGTACGGGATGGACTCGCTGGCGGTGTGCGAGATCGTCGGCTGGCTGATGGAGTGCCAGGAGAAGGGGCTCGTCACGCCGGATGACGTGGACGGCCTGCGGGTGTCGTGGGGCGACTGCGACTCGGTGCGGCGCGTCGTGGAGATGATCGCCCACCGGCGGGGGATCGGCGACGCGCTGGCCGAGGGCGCGACGCGGTTCTCGAAGCGGTTCTCCGAAGTGGCGCAGAGGCTGGTGATGCAGGTCAAGGGCCTCGACATCATCTGCGGCGACCCGCGCGGCATCAAGGCGTACGGCCTGGCCTACGCCGTTGCCTCGCGCGGGGCCGATCACCTGCGGGCCGAGCCGTACTTCGAGCTGACCGAGCGCTGGGAGGTGGCGCGGCGGCGCTTCGGGACCGAGAAGGCGGCCGACCGCCTGGCCGAGGAGGGCAAGGCCGCGCTCGTGACCTACTCCGAGAAGATCGCCCTGCTCACTGACTCGCTGACGATGTGCAAGAACGTCGGCCTCTGCATGGACGTGATCGACCTCGAGAGCGCCGCGTCCCTGCTCGCCGCCGCGACGGGCGTCCGCTACACCGCGGAGCAGCTCGACCGGCATTTCGCCTCGGCCGTGCGGCGCGACTTCAGCCTGAACCGGACGTTCGGCGTGACGCGCGAGCACGACACGCTGCCCGATCGGTTCCTCCACGAACCCCTGAGCGAAGGGCCCACCCGCGGCTCAGTCGTCGATCTCCCCCGGATGCTCGACGACTACTACCGGCTCCACGAGGAATGTCCGCCGACGGCGGACGGCTGACGGCTGAAGGCCGAAGGCCGAGGGCCGAGGGCCGAAAGAAGGCCGAAACTCGAATGGCGAAGCCCGAAACGTCAGGACGCGATCGCAGCGCGGACCTCCGGTCTGCTGTATCGCAGACTTCCAGTCTGCCTGGCCGCGGAAGGGTGGAGCGATGG
>PMKG01000283.1 GCA_003157675.1 Acidobacteriota bacterium | reverse complement strand
CGGCTGCCGTCGGGCGACCACCGCGGCGAGCTGTCCGAGCCGTCGGGGCGAATCAGCGGCATCGGCGTGCCGCCGATCGCCGGCGTCAGCCAGATGTGGCTGACGCGGCTGTTCTTCTCGAGGCTGACCGTCGTCACGACGTAGGTGACGAACCGACCGTCAGGCGACAGTTGCGCGTCGGAGACGCGATCGAGGCCGAGCAACTTCTCGACGGTGAAGCGCTGGCCGGCGGGCGCCTGCGCCACAGCCGGATTCGGGACGGCAAGGACGAGTGCCAGGAGCGCGCCGACACACCATTTCACACGGGACATGAGGCCTCCAGTCAATCAGGGGGCCAGTATACCGCGCTAGTCGGAACTGACGCAGAGGGGTCGGAACTGACGATGAGGAATCGGAACTGACGATGAGTGGTCGGATCTAACGATGAGTCGTCAGGAGCCGTTCTTGCAGCAGAGGTTCGCGAACAGCGGCTGTGGAGGGCATTAATGGCAGCCGTTGCAACGGGGGCGCGATCCGATGTCGCAGGAATCACAAGAACCGGGCGCCGGCGCGCTGGTCGAGGCCCGTGGCGGCCGCTGGCGCGTCGTCGAAGTGGTGGACCACGGCGCGTGTCGGTCGTGCCGGCTGGTGGGCGCGGCGGCCTCGAACCTCGGCGTCAGGCGGACGCTGCTTTCGCCGTTCGACCGCCTGCAGCCCGCCGAGCGCCAAGCGCGGCCGCGCCCGGTCGGACGGCACCGGTGGATGCTCGGCCTGCGCGCGCTGCTCTCCGACGATGGCGGGCCGGACCACCTGAGGGATGCCGCGTCCGCCCGCATCGACCTGCTCGACTACCAGCTCGAGCCAGCCCTGGCGTCGGCGCGCGGCGCGACGAGGCTGCTGCTCGCCGACGAGGTCGGGCTCGGCAAGACGATCCAGGCGGGCCTGATCCTCGCCGATCTGCACGCGCGAGCCGAGTCGGTCCATGCGCTGGTCCTCTGCCCGGCCGGCCTCTCGGTCCAGTGGCGGCGCGAACTCCGCGATCGGTTCGGCCTCCCCGCCGAGCTGGTCGATCTGGCCGTCCTCCGAAGGCAGGCCCGGTCGTCGCTGACCGGCGCCGGTCCCTGGGATCTGCTCCCGATCGCCGTGGCGTCGGTCGATTTCATCAAGCAGCCGGAGGTGCTTGCGGGGATGGGCCAGGTTCGCTGGGACCTGCTCGTCGTCGACGAGGCCCACCTGTGCGCGATGGCGCCGGAGCGGGCCGCGGCCGTTGGCCCGCTTGCCCGCCGCGCCAGGCGCGTGGTCTTGCTGACGGCGACTCCCCATTCCGGAGAAGCCGACGCGTTCGACGCGCTCTGCGGAATCGGAAGGCTGGCGGATGACGGACCGATTGTGATGTTCCGGCGGACGCGCGCCGGCCTCGGCCGGGCCACCGCCCGGCGCAGCCGGGTGCTCCGGGTGAATCTGTCGGCGTCCGAACTCCGCATGCACGCTCTCGTCGAGCGCTACGCGTCGCGTGTCTGGTCGGGCGCGTCGGGCGGCACCTCGTCGAGCGACGCCCGCCTCGCGATGATCGTGCTGCGCAAGCGCGCGGCCTCGGGCCCTTGGCCGCTGCTGGTGTCTCTCTCCCGGCGGCTCCAATGGCTTGGCCGTCCCGAGGCGGCCGAAGCGGCGCAGCTCTCACTGCCGCTTGGCGACGTGGCCGAGCCTGACAGTGCCGACGACCAGGCGTGGCACGTGCTGGCCGCGCCGGGTCTCGCCGACGGCGGCGCCGAGCGGCGAACGCTCGAACGCCTCATCGAGGTGACGCGCGCGGCCACGGCCTGCGACTCGAAGTGTCGAACGCTGCTGCGGCTGATACGGCGGACCGGCGAACCGGTAATCGTGTTCACCGAGTACCGCGACACGCTCGAACATCTCGCCGGCATCCTGGGTCGCCTGGCGCGTGTCGCCGTCCTGCACGGCGGCATGGATCTCGCAGCCCGAGCCGACTCGGTCGACGCGTTCACGAGCGGCGGCGTCGACGTTCTGCTGGCCACCGACGCGGCGGCGCACGGACTCAACCTGCAGGCCCGCTGTCGCCTGGTCGTTGACCTCGAGCTGCCGTGGAACCCGGTCCGGCTCGAGCAGCGTGTGGGGCGCGTCGACCGGATCGGCCAGCGGCCTACCGTCCACGCGGTGCGTCTCGTGGCCCGGCAGACTGGAGAAGAGCAGGTGCTCGCCCGCCTGGCGCTCCGCGTCCGGCGCGCGCGGGAAGCGCTGGGCAACGCCGGAACGCCGACCTTTCGCCTGTCGGAGATCGATTTCGCCGAGAGCGTGTTCGCCGGCACCGAGGCGCGGCTTCCGTCCGGCTCGTCTCGGGAAACGCCGCCGGGATGGAGCGACTCACGGCCGGGCAGTGACTCCGCTGGGCCGGGTGTGACACGGGTGGACCTGTCGGCGGCGGCGCGCATAGAGGCGGCGCACCTCGAACTCGTCCGCCAGCTGACGCGAGGGCGGGAGGAGGCGGTTGTATCTGTGTTGGCGGCGGTCGAGCGGTCGGCGCCGTGGTGTTGCCACCTGCGCGTGCGTGCTCCCCTCCCCTTCCGCCGCGGCGTCATCGCGCTCTTTCGCGCCGATCTCGTCGACGGTCGGGGCGCGCTCGTCGAGCAGCCCCTGGTGGCTGTCCGGTGCCCGTGGCCCGACTGGTCCCCCGCCGCGCTTCGCGCCGCCAGGCCGGATCGCCTTCCTGGGGCGCTGATGGCCGCGCTGGCTGCAGAGGCGCATCACGCCGCGGTCCTCCGCGTGGACAAGCTACAGGATCTCCTGCCTCCGCGCCTCGCCGCGCTCGCCGCCCGCGAGTCGGCGCTGGCGCAGAGAGCGGGCAAACGGATTGGCGAGTTCCAGCCCGGCCTGTTCGACCGCCGAGAGGCGCGCCGCGTGGCCCGCGAACGACAGGCGGAGGCGCTTGTCGTCGAGACGGCGCGCGCGCAGATCGAGGCGCTCGCGAGCAGGGGGAAGGTGTCGCTGGCGGGCCCGCCACGCGCGATGCTCGTGGCCCTTGTCGAATCCACCTGTAGGCCGGCCCTTTAGGGTTGCCGCGCGGTCGGCGGGTGCATATGGTAGCCGGCATTCTGGTGCCGGCTCGAGCAGAGGTCTCTCATCGTGCTTCCGGGCGTCTCCGGGTCGCTCGTGTCGCAGTACTTCGCCGAGTCGCTCCTGCCCGAGACGTTCGCCGGCCAGCTCGGTGAGTCGGCGCGCGAGGGGGCCCTCGCGGCGCTGCTCAGGTGGAGCCGCGGACCCGCCCGCCGACTCGGTCCCGTGAGCGGCGCACGCAGCGTCTACGATCTCACCGCGGCGCCGCTCGTGGCCACGCTCGGCTTCGAGCCCTCGATCCTGCAGGCGGCGCGCGACGACAGCTTCCTTGTCGGCGGGCTCGGCCGCGCGGCCGTCCCGGTCCTGCTCGTCACTGCGTGGGGTGCTCCGCTCGACGCCGCGTGGCGCGCGGCGGTCCGGTCCGTCGTCGGCACCGGGGCGCCGTGGTGTTTCGCTACCAACGGCTGTCATCTCCGCGTGGTCGACGCCCGGCTGGCGTGCGCCCGCCGCTTCATCGACTTCGATCTCGAATGTGCGCTGGGTGACACCGCGTCGTTCGCGGTGCTCTGGGGCCTCTGCCGCAAGCCGGCCTTCGACCCGCCCTCGCTCGTCGAGCGGATCGCGGACGCTTCCGCGCGCCACGCCATCGGCGTCAGCCGCTCGCTGCGGCACAGCGTCCTCGGGGCGATGGACGCGCTGCTCTCGGCGCTCGCCGCCGCCGGGCAGCGAACGCCGGGACGGCCGCCGCGGCGCCATCTCGCCTCTTCTGACCCCGGCGAGATCGAGGCCCTCCACGAGCAGGCGCTGACGATCGTCTACCGGATCCTCTTCCTCCTGTTCGCCGAGTCGCGCGGCCTCGTTCCCCTCTGGCACCCGGTCTATCGCGACAGCTACTCGATGGAGTCGCTGCTCGATCTGGCCGAGCGCCCTGGCCGCGCCCGCGGCCTCTGGGACACGCTGCGGGCGATCTCGCGACTGGCGCACGCCGGCTGTCACGCCGGAACGCTGCGCGTCACCGCGTTCAACGGCCGGCTGTTCGCGCCGTCGGCCACGCCGCTCGCGGACGGCTGCCGCCTGGACGACGAGACGGTGCGGAAGGTGCTGCTGGCGCTCGCGACGACACCGGTGAGGGCGGGCGGCGGGCGCGCGCGGATTGCGTATCGGGACCTCGGCGTGGAGCAACTGGGCGCCGTCTACGAGACTATCCTGGACTACCGCCCGCAGGCGGTGGCGGTCGAGGCGCGGGCGAGCGAAAGGCGTCGCGAGATCCGCCTCGTCGCCGGCCGCGCGGCCCGCAAGGCCACCGGCACGTTCTACACGCCCCGGTCGATTACGACGCACCTCGTCGAGCGCACGCTCGGGCCCCTCGTGGCCGGCGCCTCGCCCGACCAGGTGCTCTCGTTGCGCGTGGTCGATCCCGCGATGGGCAGCGGCGCGTTCCTGGTGTCGGCCTGTCGATTTCTGGCGGCGTCGTACGAAGAAGCCGTGGTCCGCGCGCGTGGGCGCCTGGCGGCCGACATCACCGACGCTGAGCGCGCGGAGTTCCGGCGCATGGTCGCGCGGCGCTGCCTGTATGGCGTCGATGTGAATCCGATGGCCGTGCAGGTGACGCGGTTGTCGCTGTGGCTGGCGACGTTGGCGGCCGACAGGCCGCTCACGTTTCTGGATCACCATCTGGCGGTCGGCGACAGCCTGGTTGGCGCTTCGCTCGACGATCTCGGCCGGCAACCTCCTGGCGGGACGCGTGCCGGGGGACGCCATGCACCCCTTCCGTTGTTCGATGCGGACGGATCGGATGCCGTCGTCGGGCGCGCGCTGCCCCTTCGCCGCCACCTGGAAGCGATCGCGGATGACACGGTTGAGGCGGTTCGGAACAAGGAACGGCTGGTGGCCGAGCTCGGGTCGGGATCGGCCCCGCTGGCGGCCCTGAAGCGTTGCGCGGATCTGTGGTGCGCGTCGTGGTTCTGGGACGAACCGGAAGGCCGGCCCCCTGACGCAAGAGAGTACGCCGACCTTTCTGCCGCGGTCATGGGTGTGCGACCGAGTTTGCCGGCAGGACTCGTTCGCCGCCGGCTGGCCGCAGTCGGGCGCATCGCGTTCGAGCGCCGGTTCTTTCACTGGACGCTGGAGTTTCCCGAGGTGTTCTACGGGAACAACGGCGTCCCGCTTCCATCGGGCGGCTTCGATGCGATTGTCGGCAATCCGCCGTGGGAGATGCTGCGCGGCGATCTCGGCGACGACGAGGCAAGGTCAAACCGGCGTGACTCGGCAGCCCGGCTCACGCGGTTTGCGCGCGAATCCGGGATCTACCCGTCGTGCTCGCGCGGCCACGCCAATCAGTTCCAGCTGTTCGTGGATCGCAGCCTCAATCTCGTTCGCGCCGGCGGCCGGGTGGGCCTGATCCTGCCGTGGGGCCTGGCCTCCGATCATGGGTGCGCGGACCTGAGGCGCCGGCTGTTCGATTACTGCACCACCGATCAGTTGATTGGATTCGAAAACACGTCGGCCATCTTCCCGATTCATCGCGGGGTTCGATTCCTGCTGCTGTCGACAACCAGGGGCGGGACGACGAGCCGGACGCGGTGCCGGATTGGTTTGCGCGAGGCGGGTGAACTCGGTCTCACACCGGGTCCGCGAAAGAGATCAATGCCGCAGGCTCGGCCGGTGGTGCTGACGCGAGACGTGCTTCGGCGGGTGTCTGGACCCGACCTGGCGCTCCCTCATGTGCGGTCCATGGCCGACCTGCGGCTGCTGGAATGCCTGTCGTCCCGGTTTCCGCCGCTCTCGGCCGCCGATGGCT
>PMKG01000317.1 GCA_003157675.1 Acidobacteriota bacterium | reverse complement strand
TGCAAGGTCGTCCTCGAGAATCAGTACGTGCGCGTCCTTCGCTGGACCGAGTCCCCTGGCGACAAGACGCCGATGCACAGCCACCCCGCGCTCGTGAGCATCTCCCTCGGCGCGGGCAAGACCCGGTTCACCAGTCCCGACGGCAAGACACAGGAGGTCGAAACCACTCAGGGCCAGGCGACCTGGAGCGAACCCACGACCCACTCCAGCGAGAACCTGGGTGCTGTGCCGGGGGAAGTCGTCCAGGTGGAACTGAAAACCAAACCCACCGCCGCGATGACGGCCCTCCCGGCCTCCAAAGACCCGGTCACCCTGGACCCGAACCATTACAGCGTGGTGTTCCAGAACGCGCGGGTTCGCGTCCTGCGCGTGCACTACGCGCCGGGCGAGAAATCGGTGATGCACGCCCATCCGGCAAACGTCGCCGTCTTCCTTGCCGACGGTCACTCGACCTTCAGCCTCCCGGGNNCGTGGCCTGAGCCTTGAGCCCTGAGCCTACTAGTGGGATGGAGAGGTCCGCCTTCGCGTGTGGCTGGCCTGCCTGGCCGAAGCTCACCGGAAGAAAGTGGCGAGCCGACGGTGAGCGAAGGCTGGCGGGGTCGACGGGACTCGAACCCGCGACCTCCGGCGTGACAGGCCGGCGTTCTAACCAACTGAACTACGACCCCGCATCTCGCTCAGGTCATCGGCAGCCGGGACTTCTGCGCGGCGTCTGTCCACGCCACCTCCGCCCACCGATGCCACGTACTTCGCGAGCCAGGAGGCTCGCGCGACCTCTCCCGCACGACCCATGGTGGGCGGTGCAGGATTCGAACCTGCGACAGCCGGCGTGTAAAGCCGGTGCTCTACCACTGAGCTAACCGCCCGCTGCCTGCAGAGCCATTAATTATAGCCGCAACCAGGTTTTCAGGGCGAGCAAAATTACCGCCGCGGCGAGGCCTGCGATTGCTCGGTGCTCGCCGTTGCGGAAGGCCCGCGCCAGGCTGAATCGGCGCTCCGCCCCGCCCGCCGGCGCCGTGCGGAACTCGACGTAGTCGCGCCCGAACTTCGCCCGCATCTCCGTCTCCTCGCTGCGGACGGTCGCGCCGACCGCAATCCCGAGGTAGAGCACAGCGATGACGGCGACGATGAGGCTGCGCGAAGCGACAGCGATACCAGCGCCGACCACGGCCGAGCCCAGGTACAGCGGGTGCCCGGTGAATCGGTACGGCCCGGACCGCGTGCCCTCCCGCCCCTTCTCGAGATGGCCGGCCGCCCAGAGGCGAATCGACTCTCCGGTCGCAGCCAGCGAGACGCCCGAGGCGAGCGAGGCCCACGTCGGATGCGCGAGCCACAGCGTCGCCAGGCCGCATCCGAACCCCAGCGGCACCCGAACCCGCGCGATGGAACGGGCAATCTCAGCCATGGCGCCCGGCGGCGGCCAGTCGCCGTTCGATGGCGTCGCACACCTCGTCGACGGAGATGTCCTCGATGCACGGCCGAACCCGGCGGCAGCGCCGCTCGTAGTGGCACACGCACTCGCCGAACCTCGAGAGCGAGATGTCGTCGGCGTCCCATGGGCCGTTGCGCGCGGGATCGGTCGGGCCGAACAGCGCGACGATCGGCGTCGCGACCGCCGCCGCGAGATGCAGCGGCCCGGTATCGCCCGATACCATCAGCCGCGCCCCGCGAGAGAGCGCGAGCAGGTCCCCGACGCCTGTCTTCGGGGCCAGGATGGCCGTGTTCCGCGAGCGGTTGACGATGCGCGCGGCCACGTCCTGTTCCTCCGGTCCCCATAGCACGACCGAGAGCAACCCGTGCGCGCTGGCGATCCATGCGGCTACCTGGCCGAACCGGTCGACCGGCCACCGCTTGTTCGGCCACCCCGCCCCCGGGTTGACGAGCGCGAACCCCTGCCGGCCGTCGCGCGCCACCCGGGCGGCGACCGGCTCGAGCGCGGCCGACGCCGGCACCGCGATCGGGAAGCGGCGCGATCGATCCGCGATCCCCAGCGGGCCGAGCAGCGACAGGTTCCGGTCGATGACGTGCGCGACGTCGCCGGGATGGCCGCGATCGGTGTAGAAGAACGACGCCGCCCGCTCGCGCACATGCTGCCGGTCGAACCCGATGACCCGCGCGGCACCAGACAGACGCGCGAAGGCGGCCGACTTCACGAGTCCCTGCAGATCGATCGCCACGTCGTACCGCTCGCGGCGGAGCATGCCGATCGTGCGCAGCCCGTCGAGTAGCTGCCGGCTGTCAACCGCGGTTCGCCGGCTGATGACCGGCACCAGGTCGACGATCGCCGTGTGGTGGGAGTCGACCAGCCAGTCGATCCGGGCATCGGGGTAGCGCTCGCGCAACGCCGCCGCCACGGGCACGGCGTGCACGATGTCGCCGAGGGCGCCGAGACGGACGAGCAGGAACTTGGGACTCAAGACTCAGGACTCAAGACTCAGGACTTTTCCCGAAGCCTGTTCAGCAGCGCCGTCGTTGAGTGGTCCTTCGCGTCGCCGACGATCGCGATCCGGCCGCCGTAGGCGAGGACGGTCTCGCGTTCCGGGACCGATTCGACGGTGTAGTCGGTCCCCTTGCAGTGCACGTCGGGGCGGTACCTCTCGAGCAGGCGCGCGACGGTCCTGTCGGGGAAGACCACCACGTAGTCGACCCCGCGGAGCGCGGCCACCAGTTCCGCCCGCGCGCCGGCGGCCAGCACCGGTCGGCCCGGGCCCTTGAGTTCCGCCGTGGCGGCATCGTCGTTCACCGCGACGATCAGCCGGTCGGCTTCCGCCGCCGCGCCGGCCACATAGCGCACGTGGCCGGCGTGCAGGATGTCGAAGCACCCGTTGGCGAACGCGATGCGCTTCCCCGCCGCCCGGTCCGCGGCGACGAGCGAGTCCAACTCATCTTCAGTGACAACCACCAGTGTGATCCTTCAATCGTGCGATCGGGCGATGTGGCGATCGGGCGAAGTACGAATCCTGCGATCGGGGTCGCGGTTCGAGGTCTTCAGCTCACAAGATCGCTAGATCACAACATCGCAAGATGCTATGGCTTCTCGTCTGCCGCGATGGCCTGCCGCAGCTCGTCGGCCGAGACGGTGGCCGTGCCGCGCTTCATTACGACGATCCCGCCGGCGTAGTTGGCCAGCCGGGCCGCCTCCTCGAACGACGCCCCGGCCGCGAGCGCGAGCGTCATCGTCGCCATCACGGTGTCGCCGGCGCCGGTGACGTCGGCGATCTCGTCGGTGCCGAAGATCGGGATGTGGAGCGTCGGCATCTTCGGCTCGAATAGCGACAGGCCGTGACTCCCGCGCGTGATCACGACGGCGTCCATCCGCAGCCGGCGCAGCAGCGTCCGCCCCGCGCGCTCGAGCGCCTCGTCGTCGTCGCCGATGCGCATGCCGAGCAGTTGCTCGACCTCGGGCTGGTTCGGCGTGCAGGCCGTGACGTCCCGGAACGCGCTCAAGTTGTACCGGGAGTCGACGAGCACCGGCACCGACCGGCCGGACGACTTGAGCGTGTGCGCGATCGCGTCGGCCAGCAGCGGCGTGACGACGCCGTAGCCATAATCGGAGAGCAGCACGGCGTCCACCCGGCCGATCGAGGCCAGCACCTTCTCGGTGAACACCTGGAGCACCGGCGCCGGCGGCGGGTCCGACGGCTCGCGGTCGATCCGGACGATCTGCTGCTTGGCCGAGTGGATGCCGCCCGCCAGCACGCGCGTCTTGGTCGGCGTGCGGTACCCGGCCGGCCGCATCACGCCCCGCCGACGCACCAGCGGCGGAAACGCCTCGAGCAGCGCGCGCCCGCCGTCGTCCTGGCCCACCAGGCCGAACAGGTCCACGCCGGCACCCAGCGCGGCCACGTTGTTGGCCGCGTTGCCGCCGCCGCCCGGCACGATGGTGGTGGACTGGTACCTGAGGATCAGCACGGGCGCCTCGCGCGAGACGCGGGAGATCTGGCCGGTCAGGAACTCGTCGGCCATGATGTCGCCGACGACGGCCAGGCGCCGCTCGGCGAAGCGATCGACGACGGCCAGCAAACGCGACTGCCGGTTGTGGCTGCCGGAGTGAGCGTCGGCGGTGCGGGAGTTCTGCATGGTCAGGCCTGCCCTCTGAGCGTCCGGAGTATCCATCCTGCCGCGTCCATCAGGTTGTCGGCCACCCGGTCGGCCTCGAGGCCATCCGGCCTGTCGTCGTCTTCGAGGCCGTAGCCGGTCTTCACGAGCACCGTCGTCGCACCCGCCGCCCGCCCCATCTCGACGTCGAGCCAGCGGTCGCCCACCACGAACGACCGGGCGACGTCGATGTCCAGTTCGCGCGCCGCCCTCAGGATCATGCCCGGCTTCGGCTTTCGGCAGTCGCACTCGGCGCGATACGACGCCACCCTCCCGTCCGGATGATGGGGGCAGTAATAGTAGCCGTCGATCCGCGCGCGGCCGTTCCGCATCCGCTCGTCGATGAGCGCGTGCGTCGCGCGCACGAACTGCTCGTCGAAGTACCCGCGCGCCACGCCGGCCTGGTTGGTCACGACGACCACGCGCAGGCCCGCGTCGCCCAGGACGCGGACCGCGTCGACGCTCCAGGGAAAGAACGAGACGCGGTCCAGCCGGTTGAGATAACCGACCTCTTCGATCACGGTCCCGTCACGGTCGAGGAACACGGCTGGTTTCACGCGCCGACTCTCGCGGATTGGTGGTCTAGCGAGGCGGGCCTCAAACCGTAGAGCATGCCCGCCTCGCTAGACCAGGAACGCTGTTGGCTGGCCCNNGGCCCCGCGCGTGCGCGGGGCTCCAGACGTCTTGAAGGGCATGAGTGAACTCGATAGAACTTGGCTCATTCGCCACGACTCTGGCCCTTCAAGACGTCAATCTGACGCTCGACGGCCGCAGACACTCGCTGGGGCTCGATGCTGGTCATGCAGCGGTGATCGAACGGGCACTCCCGGAGCATGCATGGCCGGCACCACGCGTCGCCTGTGAGTATCGCATGAGGTGCGGCCGACGGCGAGGCGGACGCGAGCGGCGCCGTCCCGCGCTCGTTTGTCGGCCCGAAGATCGCGGTCACCGGCAGGCCGGCCGCGGCCGCGAGGTGCATGGCGCCGGAGTCGTTGGTGACGAAGGCGCTGAAGCGCGTCATCAGGCCGACGAGCAGCGGCAGGTCGGTCTCGCCGACGAGGTCGACGACGGCCGGCCCGCCGTCGATGCGCCGACTGGCGTCCCGGTCGGCGGGGCTGCCGACAAGCACCGACACGACGCCCTGTCGATCGTGCAGCAGGCGCGCCGCGCGCGCAAACCGCTCGGGCGGCCACTTCTTCGCGCCGCCGTAGGCCGCCCCCGGCGCCATGCCGACCAGCACCGCCGCGTCATCGCCGCGCCTGGCCAGCACGGTGGCCGCTCGCGTTCTCAGCTCGTCCGACACGATGAGCCGCAACCGTTCGCCGGCCAGCGGCATGCCGAGCGCCGAGACGAGCGCGGTGTAATAGTCGGCCTGGTGCACGGGCCTTCGCGGCTTCCTGATCGCCCGGGTCAGCAGCGGCGTTCGCCACTCGGCCGCGTATCCCCATCGCTCCCGAATGCCGGCCCGGCGCACCGTCCACGCGCTTCTGAACGAGTTCGGCAGGAGGATCGCCACGCCGGCACGGAGGCGGGCCAGCGCCTCCGAATCGGCTCGCCATGCCGCCGCGCCGAGCCATCCTCCCCCCGCCTCCCGCGCCACGACATCATCGCTGCCCGACACCATGTGGAACACCGCGGCCAGCGACGGCCGCGCGGCCACGACGAGCCGAACCTCGGGGTGGTGATGGCGCACGGCGCCAATCGCGGGCAGCGCCATGAGGGCGTCGCCCAGCCAGTTCGGCGCCGTCACCACGATGGTCTCAGGCATCGGTGTCGGGCCTCCCCGTTTCCGCCTGCGGGTCGCGCCAGCGTCGGTGCATCCAGAGCCACAGATCGGGGTGGCGCCGGACGTAGGCCTCGAGGACGTCGGTGCAGCGTTGCGTCAGTTCGCGAACCGGGTCCGCTGAGTCGGCCGAAGGCCTCTCGACCGGCCGTTCATAGACAATGCGGTAGCGGCCCGGAGCGGTGGGGATCGAGAAGACCGGGACGACCGGCGCGCCGGTGTGCAGCGCCAGCGCCGCGAGCGCCGTCGTCGTCGCCGCCGGCCGGCCGAAGAAGTCGACCGTGATGGCGTCGGCCCCGAGCACGTGCTGGTCGATCAGGATCGCAACGCCCTGCCCCGACTCGAGCGCGCGCAACGCGCGCCGGATCCCCCCGTTTCGGTAGATGACCCAGTTGCCGGTCCACTGGCGCATGCGCTCGAGCATGGCGTCGAGCCGCGGGTTGTCGAGCCGCCGGGCCATGACGCCAATCGGCGCCAGCACCAGCGCGTGCACGAGGCCGTCGACCTCCCACGAGCCGAAGTGCGCCGTGAGGAAGAAGACGCCGCGCCCAGCCGCGTAGGCCTGCCGGCCGTAATCGGTTCCCTCGACCTCGACGCGGGCCAGGATGTCGTCCGGCGACAGCGTGCTGAACTTGAGCAGCTCGAACGTCATCCGGCCGAAGTGACGAAAAACCCGGCGCGCGATCCGCTCCCGCTCGGCCGCCCCACGCTCCGGGAAGGCGCGCGCGAGGTTGTCGAGCGCGATCCGCCGCCGACGCGAACCGATCGCGTAGAAGGCGAGGCCCAGCCCCTCGCCTGCCGCGCTCACCAGGCGCCACGGCAGGCGGCAGATGACGAAGGCCGCGAGGGCCACGAGCCAGGATTCGAGACGATGACGCATCAGGTACGGAGTCTCTCCAGGAGCCAGGCCTCGAACTCTTCCACCGGCTCGATGCTGACGCGCATCGGCACCCACGCGATAGGCATCGGCAGCTCGCCGAGCGGCTCCATCCGGACGATGTCCTTCTCGGTCGTCAGGACGAGCTCGGCCTGCGCGGCGCGCGTGGCGGCGGCGATGTCGGTCATGTCGGCGTCGGTGAACCGGTGGTGGTCGGCGAACGCCAGGCGGCCGACCAGCGTCCAGCCCTCGGCCTCGAGGGCCGAAAAGAACTGCTGCGGTCGCGCGATGCCAGCGACCGCCACGACGCGCGTGCCCGTGGCCGGCTCGATACTCCCTGCCAGGGCCTCTGGCCGTCGGGGCCGATCGAGCGCTCTCACGAGCCGAAAGACGTCGCGAACGCCCACCGATTGGCCCATCCTGGCGGCCTGCACCTCATCAGCCTCGCCGACGATGATCGCCGACGCCGCGCGGACAACGTCGATCGGCTCGCGCAGCCGACCGAACGGCAATGTGACCGGCCGCTCGACATCCTCGGGAGACAGCAGGACGAGATCGACGTCGCGCTCAAGCTCGAAGTGCTGGAACCCGTCGTCGAGCACGTGAATCGTACAGCCGAGACGCGTCTCCGCGAGGCGGCCGGCCAGGTAGCGGTCGCTCGCGACGAGCACCGGCACGCCGGGAAGCTGGCGCGCGAGCACGAGCGGCTCGTCTCCGGCGTGGTCGAGCTCGGCGATGACCTGCCGCCCGTCGCTGACGACGGTGACGCCGCCCGACGGCACGGCGCGCGCGTAACCGCGAGTGAGAACGGCCGGGCGATGGCCGGCGACCTGGAGCAGGCGCGCCACGAGCGCGGCCACCGGCGTCTTTCCGCTGCCGCCGACCGTCACACTTCCGACGCTGACGACGGGGCGCTCCAGGCGACGGCGCCAGTCGGGGCGCCGGGCGTACCAGCGGCGTCGTTCGCGCGCGACGGAGGCGTAGAAGCTGCTGGCGAGCAACATACGGTGCCTTGTAGGGCGACCCTTCANNGATGACCGCCAGCGTCCGCTCGCGCGCCCCGTGATTCGTCTCGACGATCGCCTGCGCTGAGCGGCCGAGCGCGGCGCGCCGGGTGGGATCGCGCAGCAGGTCGCGCAGCGCCGACTCCAGCTCCCATTCGCCGCCGACCTGCACCGCGGCGTCCGCCTCGAGAAACGCGGCGGCGATCTCCTGGAAGTTCTCCATGTGCGGCCCGAACAGGATCGGCCGGCCGAAGACGGCGGGCTCGAGGATGTTGTGGCCGCCGGTCGGCACCAGGCTGCCGCCGACGAAGGCGATCGTCGCCAGCCGGTACAGCTCGGCCAGCTCGCCGATCGTGTCGAGCACGACCACGTCGGCGGCCGGCTCCTCGTCGATCGTGAGCGCGGACCGACGGACGGTGCGGAACCCTTCCTCCCTCGCGAGCTGCTCCACCTCGCCGAACCGCTCGGGATGGCGCGGCGCGACGATGAGCAGCGCCCGCGGCTCATCGGCCCGCACGCGCGCGAAGGCCCTCAGCACCGTGACTTCCTCGCCTCGCATCGTCGATCCGGCGAGGACGACCGGCCGACTCTCGGAGAAGCGGAAGAACCGGAGGGCGCGCGGCATGCCGCGGCCAGGGGCCAGCGCGGCGGACGCCTTGAGCGAGTCGAACTTCAGGTTGCCGGTCACGGTGACGCGGACCGGGTCCGCGCCGAGGTCGATGACCCGGTCGGCCGACTCGCGCGACTGCATGCAGAACCGGTCGACGTCGGCCAGGACCCGCCGGAAGAGCCGCTTGACCATCCGGTACCGAGGGTACGACCGGTTCGAGATCCGGCCGTTCGCCATCACCGTCTTCACGCCGGCGCGATGGCAGGCCCGCAGCAGGTTCGGCCAGATCTCGGTCTCCATCACGACAAACAGGCGGGGCTTCACCAGGCGCAGCGTCCGGTTGACGATGTGCGGCAGATCGAGCGGAAAGTAGAACACCGCGTCGGCCGCGGCCATTTCGCGCGACGCGACCTGCTGGCCCGCGATGGTCGTCGTCGAGACGAAGAGCCGGAGCCTCGGATAGCGCCGCTTCAGGTCGCCGGCAAGCGCCCGGGCCGTCAGCGTTTCGCCGACCGAGACGGCGTGGATCCAGATCGACGGTTCGCCGTCGACGTTGAACGACACCGGCAGGTAGCCGAAGCGCTCGCGGAGGTTGGCGACGTACTTCCGGTATCTGAGCGCCTGGTAGGCGAAGTACGGCGCGAGGGCGACGAATAGGACGAGGCTGACGGCGGTATAGAGGAAGTACATCGGACGGGGCGGACAGGGTCGCGCTTCGAGACGCCAGCACGCCGGTCCTTCGCTATAATACAGGGGTTTCGAGCTCGCGCCGGTTTGGTCACCCCGCTTGTCACTTCCCGCAGGAGGCACGAATGGCCATCAAGGTTGGCATCAACGGTTTCGGCCGGATCGGCCGGAACATCATGAGGGCGGCACTGGGTCACGACGACATCGACTTTGTCGCCGTCAACGACCTGACGAGCGCCGCGACCCTCGCGCACCTGCTGAAGTACGACTCGGTGCTCGGCAATCTCAAGGCCGAGGTGAAGGCCGACGGCAACACCATCAGCGTGGACGGGGACGCGTTCGAGGTTCTCTCGGTCAAGGACCCCGCCGAGCTGCCGTGGAAGGCCCTCGGCGTGGACGTCGTCTTCGAGTCGACCGGCAAGTTCACCAAGCGCGAGGACGTGTCCAAGCACCTGGCCGCGGGCGCGAAGAAAGTGATCGTCACGGCACCCGCCAAGGGGCCGGACGTGACGCTGGTCATGGGCGTGAACGAAGGCCAGTACGACCCCGCCCGCCATCACATCATCTCGAACGCCTCGTGCACGACCAANNTGCCTGGCGCCGGTCGCCAAGGTCCTCCACGAACAGTTCGGGATCGTGAAGGGCTGGATGACGACCATCCACGCCTACACCAACGATCAGAACCTGCTCGACTTCCCGCACAGGGACCTGCGCCGCGCGCGCGCGGCGGCCCTCTCGATCATTCCGACGACGACCGGCGCAGCCTCGGCGCTGGGCGAGGTCATCCCGGCACTCAAGGGGAAGCTCGACGGATTCGCGATGCGCGTGCCGACGCCCAACGTGTCGGTGGTCGACCTCTCGGTCATCGTCGTGAAGAGGACCACCACCGAGGAGGTCAACGCGGCGTTCAAGGCGGCCGCGGACGGCCCGCTGAAGGGGCTGCTCGAGTACGTCACCGAGCCGCTGGTGTCGATCGACTTCCGCGGCAACTCCCACTCGTCGATGGTGGACACGGCGTACACGAAGGTGGTGGACGGCGACTTCGTGAAGGTCCTCTCGTGGTACGACAACGAGTGG
>PMKG01000173.1 GCA_003157675.1 Acidobacteriota bacterium | reverse complement strand
TTCTACCTGATCGAGGAGCAGATCCGCACGGCCAGGCGGCACCTCCCGCCGCGCTACGGCCGTGAGCTGCCACGCCTCGCCGACGGCCCGTCGGCTGGCCTGCCGCGGGTCTACGACATCGCCCTCGAGACGATCTCGCACGGTGACGGCCGCCTGGACGCGGACGGTCTCGGCGGCTTCGTCTCGGCTTACCAGGAGGTGACGCCGCTCACGACCGGCGAACTGTGGGCCATCCCGATCATGCTGCGACTGGCGCTGCTCGAGAATCTGCGCCGCGTCTCCGCCCGGATTGGGGCCGACCGCGCGGATCGGAACCGCGCCGACTACTGGGCCGACCAGATGTTGACCGTCGCGGAGAAGGATCCGAAAAGCCTCATCCTGTCGATCGCCGACATGGCGCGGTCGCGGCCGCCGATGGTCGGGTCCTTCGTTGCCGAGTTCGCCCGTCGCCTGCAGGGCAAGAGTTCGGCGCTGGCCTTGCCGCTGACCTGGATCGAGCAGCGACTGTCCGAGGACGGTCTGACGATCGAGCACCTCGTGCAGTCGGAGAACCAGCAGCAGGCCGCCGACCAGGTGTCGGTCAGCAACACCATCAGCAGCCTGCGGTTCCTCGGGGCTGCTGACTGGCGGGCCTTTGTCGAGGCCCGAAGCGGCGTCGAACGGACCCTTCGAGACGACCCGGTCGGCGTGTACTCGCGGATGGATTTTGCCACGCGAGACCGCTATCGCCATGTCGTGGAGAGGACGGCGAGGCGGCTCGGGCTGGGGGAGGTGGAGGTCGCCGAGCGCGCGGTCGACCTCGCGCGCGAGGCCGCATCCGGCCCGCATCCTGACGGCAGAGAGGCGCATGTCGGCTTCTACCTCGTGGACAAGGGGCTGTCGCGCCTCACACACAGGGCGGATGCACGCTTCTCCTCGGCCGAGGCCGTTCGGCACGCCTGCCTCAGCCACCCGCTCTGCCTGTACCTCGGCGGCGTGGTCCTCATCACGCTCCTGCTGACCTCGGCCCTCGTCGCGGAGGTGTGGGGCAGAGGAGGAACCGGCTGGTTTCTCGGGCTGGTCGGGCTCCTCCTGCTGCTCTGTACGAGTCAGGTCGCCGTCGCGGTCGTCAACGCCGTCGTGACCCGACTGACGACGCCCCATGCCCTGCCGAAGATCGACCTGTCGAAGGGGATTCCCGCGGCCTCGCGGACCCTGGTCGCCGTCCCCGTTCTGCTTACGAGCACTGACACCGTGGAGCGCCTGGTCGAAGCGCTGGAAGTGCGCTTTCTCGGCAACCGGGACGATCACGTCTGCTTCGGCCTCCTGACCGATCTGGCGGACGCCTCACAGGAGACGCTTCCCGAAGACGACGCCCTGGAGCGTCTCGCCGTCGAGCGCATCAATGAACTGAACGAGAAGTACGGCGGCCAGTTCTTCCTCTTCCATCGCCCGCGGCGATGGAATCCGAAGGAACGCATCTGGATGGGCTACGAGCGCAAGCGAGGAAAGCTCGCCGACCTGAACGCGCTCCTGCGCGGCGCCGCCCCGGGCCGATTCTCCCGTGTCGTCGGAGACACGTCCGTGCTGTCCCAGGTGAAGTACGTCATCACGCTCGACGCCGACACNNCAGCTGCCGCGGGACGCCGCGCGCCTGATGGTCGGGGCCATGATGCACCCGCTCAACCGGGCACAGTACGACGACCGTGAGCAGCGCGTGGTGGCCGGATACGGCATCCTTCAACCCCGGGTGGCCATCAACCTTCCCGGCTCGACTCGGTCGCGGTACGCGCGACTCTGGGCCAGCGATCCGGGCATCGACCCGTATACCCGAGTGGTGTCCGACGTCTACCAGGACCTGTTCGGCGAAGGGTCTTTCATCGGCAAGGGCATCTACGACGTGGACGCGTTCGAGCGGGCGGTGGGCGGTCGGTTCCCGGAGAACCGGATCCTCAGTCACGACCTCCTCGAAGGCTGCTACGCGCGCGCCGGGCTGTTGACCGACGTGCAGGTCTACGAGGAACACCCATCCTGCTACGAGGACGACGTGCGGCGGCGTTACCGCTGGATCCGGGGCGACTGGCAGCTCTGGCGCTGGCTGCTGCCCGGCGTGCCCGGTGGGGACGGGCGGCGGACCCGGAACCCGCTCCCCGCGCTCGGCCGATGGAAGCTCTTCGACAACCTCCGCCGCAGCCTGACGTCCGCGGCCCTGGTGGGCCTGTTCCTGGTGGCGTGGGCGCGGTTGTCGCCCGCCTGGGAATGGACGCTGGCCGGCGTCGGCTTCCTGGCCCTTCCGGCCCTCGTGGTGTCGCTCCCAGGCGTGGTGCGAAAGCCCGCAGAGGTCCGGCTCGCAAGCCATCTCTCGGCCAGCGCGGGCTCTCTGGGTCGCCAGCTGGCGCAGGCGCTGCTGACGCTCGCCTGTCTCCCGTACGAGGCGTATTTCAGTCTCGATGCCGCGCTACGCACGGTCGCGCGGCTGTTCCTCACGCACAGGCGGCTCCTCGAGTGGACGGCATCGGATGATGACAGCGGTCCGCCCCGGTGCAGCCTGGCCGGCGCGTGGACGAGGATGTGGATCGCCCCCGCGCTCGCCGTTGTCGCGTGTGCGTACCTGTCGCTGGCGCGCCCAACCAGTCTCGCCGCTGCCGGGCCGATCCTCCTTCTCTGGTTCGCCACCCCGGTGATCACCTGGTACATCAGCCGTCCGCTCACGCGGCGCGCGGCTCGGCTGACGGCGGACCAACTGCGCTTCCTGGGCCGCGCGGCCCGCCGCACCTGGGCCTTCTTCGACACCTATGTCGGCGCGGAGGATCACTGGCTGCCACCGGACAACTTCCAGGAGTCGCCCGCGTCCGGCGTGGCGCATCGCACGTCTCCGACCAACATGGGGCTGGCGCTGCTCGCCAATCTCGCGGCCTGCGACTTCGGGTACATCTCGGTCGGCCGGTTCCTCGACCGCACCACCCGCGCATTCCAGACCATGACGGCGATGGAGCGCCACCGCGGGCACTTCTTCAACTGGTACGACACCCGGTCGCTTGCGCCACTCGAGCCGCGGTACATCTCGTCGGTGGACAGCGGCAACCTGGCCGGCCACCTCCTGACACTCCGCCCGGGGCTGCTCGCCCTCGCCGGCGAATCGATCCTGCCGGCACGCGCGTTCCCGGGACTGTGCGACACGTTCACCTTCGTGGCCGCCCCCCGTCGTGGTGCGCCGACACCCGCGATGGCACGGCTGCGGCAGGCGCTCGACGCGGCGTGCGGACCCGGGCCGAAGACGATCGCCGACGGACGGCTGACCCTGGATCGCATCAACGCGGCGAGCCGTGCGCTGGCGACGGATCTTGCGGGTTCTGGCGACGCCTCGGCGGCTCGCTGGGCCGGAGCGCTGGCGGACCAGTGCGCGGACCTGCTGGGCGACCTGGCGCGCATGATGCCATGGGCGCCGGCCTCCGAGTCCGCGACGCCGGGGGCGCCCATTTCCGAGTCGGCCCCGATCCCGACGCTGGGGGAGCTGGCCGCGCTCGACGGCGAGTGGGGCAGGCCCGCCCGAGAGAGACTCAAGGCGATCAACCGCCTCGGCGCGCAGGCGGTCGACCTCGCGGAGATGGAGTGGAGCTTCCTCTTCGACGAGGCGCGCCAGCTCCTGTCGATTGGATACAACGTCTCCGAGCGCCGTCGCGACCTTGGCCGCTACGACCTGCTCGCCTCCGAATCGCGGCTCTCCACGTTCGTGGCGATCGCCCAGGGACACCTCCCTCAGGAGAGTTGGTTCGCGCTGGGCCGCCTCCTGACGCTGGCGGCGGGCGAACCGGTGCTGCTGTCGTGGAGCGGTTCGATGTTCGAGTACCTGATGCCGCTCGTCGTCATGCCGAGCTACGACGATACGCTGCTCGACCAGACGTGCAGAGCCGCGGTCAAGCGCCAGATCGAGTACGGCCGTCACCGCGGCGTGCCGTGGGGCATCTCCGAATCCGGGTACAACCTGCTCGACGTCCGGCTCGCGTACCAGTACCGGGCGTTCGGTGTGCCGGGTCTCGGCCTCAGGCGCGGCCTCGCCGATGACCTGGTCGTGGCTCCGTACGCCTCGGCCCTGGCGCTGATGGTGTCGCCCGAGGACGCCTGCTCGAACCTGCAGCGGCTCGAGGCAGAGGGCTTCGAGGGGGAGTGCGGCTTCTACGAGGCGATCGACTACACGCCGACACGTCTGCCGCGAGGTCACGCGCACGCCGTCATTCGCTCCTACATGGCGCATCACCAGGGCATGACGTTCCTGTCGCTGGCGCAGGTGCTCCTCCACGGCCGGATGCAGGAGCGCTTCGCGTCCGACCCGGCGTTCCAGGCGACCGCGCTGCTCCTCCAGGAGCGGATCCCGCGCGCGGGCGCGATCCTCATGTCCGCGACGCCCGCATCGGAGGGCCCCACGGTGGCGGCCGGGGCCGGCATCGCCGTGCGCTCGTTCGACGGGCCCATCACGCCGTCTCCCGAAGTGCAACTGCTGTCGAACGGCCGGTATCACGTGGTCGTCACCAACGCGGGCGGCGGGTACAGCCGATGGAAGGACCTGGCCGTCACCCGCTGGCGCGAGGACGCGACGTGCGACAACTGGGGCACCTTCTGCTACATCCGGGACGTCGCGGACGGCGCGTTCTGGTCGACGACCCACCAGCCGACGCTGAGGCCGGTCGACCGGTTCGAGGTGGTGTTCTCGGAGGCGCGCGCCGAGTTCCGCAGCAGGACGCGCCAGATCGAGAGCTACACCGAGATCGCCGTGTCGCCCGAGGACGATGTGGAGCTGCGCCGGCTGCGCCTGACCAACACGGGCCGCACGCGCCGGACGATCGAGGTGACCAGTTACGCGGAGGTGACGCTCGCGCCCCCGCCCGCCGAGGCGTTGCACCCGGCGTTCAGCAACCTCTTCGTCCAGACCGAGGTCGTTCCGGACCAGCGGGCCATCCTCTGCACCAGACGGCCGCGATCCCGCGGGGAGCCGTCTCCCTGGATGTTCCACGTGATGGCGGCGCACGGCGCGGCCGCCGCCAGCGTCCTCTCGTACGAGACCGACCGGCTGCGCTTCGTCGGCCGCGGACGGACGCCCGCCGATCCGCGTGCCCTGCGCGAACTCGGTCCGCTCTCGGGCAGCCAGGGCTCCGTGCTCGATCCGATTGTCGCGATTCGCGGTCTGTATATGCTCGAGCCGGACGAGTCGGTCACGATCGACCTCGTCTCGGGCATGGCCGAGACGCGGGAGGCTGGCCTTGGCCTGGTGGGCAAATACCAGGATCGGCGGCTCGCCAACCGCGTGTTTGCGCTGGCCTCCACGCACGCGCGAGTCGTCCTGAGTCAGTTGAACGCCAGCGAGGCGGATGCCCAGCTCTACTGCCGGCTGGCCGGCTCGGTCATCTACGCCAACCGTTCGCTGCGCGCCGACCCGGCGGTGGTCGCCAGGAATCGGCGCGGGCAGTCCGGGTTGTGGGGCTATTCGGTCTCCGGTGATCTGCCGATCGTGCTGCTGCAGATCGGGGATGCCGCGCACATCGATCTGGTGCGCCAGATGGTTCAGGCCCACGCGTACTGGCGCCTGAAGGGGCTGGCGGTGGACCTNNCGTGATCTGGAACGAGGATCGCGCCGGGTATCGGCAGCAGCTCCAGGATCAGATCAACGGGCTCGTCGCGGCCGGCGTCGAGACCAATGCCCCGGATCGCCCGGGTACGATCTTCGTCCGTTCCGGCGAACAGATCTCGG
>PMKG01000244.1 GCA_003157675.1 Acidobacteriota bacterium | reverse complement strand
GCGTTGTACCAGAGGAAGCCGAGGCCCGCGCCGGCGAAGGCGGCACACACCACGATGAGTTCGCCGACGCCAGGAATGTGCGGGTACAAGAGGTAGGCCGCCCAGATCGCGTTGCCCATGAAATAGGCGAACACGCCCAAGGCCAGCACGGCGAACACCGACGGCACGATCGCGAGGCCGTCCATGCCGTCGGTGATGTTCACGGCGTTGCCGACGAGCATCACGAACACGAACACGAACGGCACGTAGATCATGAGGGACCGGGCGATGGGGAACTTGACGAACGGCACGTAGAGCGTCACCGCCTGCGACCCCGGCAGCGGCGAGTACTGGCTGGTCAGCAACAGGACGAACCCGGCGGCGAAGAGGGCCTGCAGCAGGAGCTTCATCGCCTCGGTCATGCCCGAGTTGCCGGATCCCGTCCTCCACTTCGCGAGGTCGTCGACCAGGCCGATGCCGCCGAACCAGACGAGCGCCACCAGCACCGTGAGCACGTAGCGGCTGGCGAGGTTGCACCACAGCAGCGTGCCGACGACGATGCAGCCGATCATGACGGTGCCGCCCATGACCGGCGTCCCGGCCTTGTCGAACGCGGACGGCACGCCGGTGTCGCGCCACTGATCCACGACGCCGCGCCGGTGCAAGTACCAGATGAAGCGCGGCGTCACGATGAGCATGAGGACGATGGCCGTGAGCGCCGCACCGATGGCGCGCACGGTCAGATATTCCGCCAGGCGCAGCAGGCCAAGCGAGCCGACCCGCGAGTGCAGCAGCGCGCCGACCAGGTAGATCACCGTTCGCCTCCCTCCCGGGCGGCCACCGCTTTCAGCAGCCGGCCGTACAGGCGCTTGATCTCGAACTCCGGTTTGAAGTCGGTCGACGTGAGGACGAAGCCGTTCAGCCCGGCGATCAGGGCCTCCGGATCGCCGCCCTCACCCCGCGCGACGAGCGCCAGCAGTCCTTCGAGCGCGGCGGCCCGCACGCGCCAGAACCGCGCGTCCTTGAGCGCGAGCAGCACCGGCAGCGCGTCGCGCTCGGACCCCACCTCACCGAGCGCCCGCGCCGCGGCAGAGGCCACCTCGAGCCAGCGATCGCGCAGCAGGCGCTTCAGGCCGGCCACCAGGGCGTCGCGGTTCCGGAAGCCGCCCGACAACCGGACCGATACGCGTGCGGCCTCGGCCCTCACCTCGTAGTAGGGATCGTCGAACGCGGAGAGCAGCGCCGATTCCACCTCGGGCGAGGGATCCCCGATCCGCCCGAACGCGGTGATGATGTTGCGCCGGATGAAACCCACCTGGACGTAGTCGCCGCCGAGCAGCCGCTTGACGAACGACACCGGACGCCTGTCGGCCAGCAGGGCCAGCAGCAGCGGCTCCTGGTCACGGGCCTTGAGCAGGCCGAGCAGCTTGACGCCGACGTTGCGGCGCTCCCACGATTCGCTCGCCAGCAGCAAGGCGGCGCGGCTGACGAAATACGCGCGGTCGCCCAGCGCGGGCACGGCGTCTTCGGGCCGGAATGCGGCCCCGCGCGCCGACAGGGCCCGCTCCAGGCGCCCGAGCAGCACCTGGTTCGAGGGAAGTGGTTCGAACGCCTGCCCGCCGGGCTTCTCGCCGGGCGCGTCGTGGGTGGCCGCCCCGCCCGTCGGCCGGGCGGCGCCGTCCGTGGTACCGCCTCCCTTGATCCACCGCAGGATGACGCGCAGCGCGTCGTCCTGACTGAAGGCGCGGCTCCGTCGCGCCATCGAGGCGAGCGCCAATGGGTCGGAGAGCAGCTTCGTGATCGTCGCGGCGAGCGCGCGGCCGTCCACCTGCTCGACAACCTTGCCGTCGACCAGGCTGACGTTTTCGTAGATCACGATCGCACCGCCGCACCGGGCCATGGCGCGCGCGTTCATCACCTGGTGATCGCCCGGCAGGTTCGACTTCGGAATGACGATCGCCGGCAGGCCGAGGGAGGCGATCTCGTAGAGGCTGCCCGCCCCGCCACGAGCCACGACCAGATCGGAGAGCGCGTAGACGTTCTCGATCTGGTGGAAGAACGGGCGGCTGACGTAGAACGAATCGATCTCGCGCCGCTCCGCCTCCGTGTACGTCGACTCGAGTCGCGACTTCGTGTCCGCGCCCGCGTCGTAGGTCCCGCCCTTGAACAGTCCCGTCCCGTGCACGACGAACAGGCGGTCCTTCAGCGGGAGCAGGTCGCGCAGCGCATCCACCAGCGCGCGGTTGATGGTGCGGGCTCCCTGCGAGCCCCCGAAGGCGAAGACGACCTGGCGGCCCTGAGGAACCTGGAAGTCGAGCCGGGCGCGCGCCTGCTCGCGATCCACGCCCGTGATCCGGTGCCGCAAGGGATAGCCGGCGAGCACGCCGTTTCCCGGGAAGTGCCGGACCGTCTCCGGGAATGTCACGAAGACGCGGTCGGCCATCCGGCCCACGGCCTGATTGAGCATGCCCGGCTCGGCGTTCTGTTCGTGGACGTAGAGGCGCGCCCGGCTGAGCCGGAGGCTCCTCAGAAACGCCGCCGCGAACATCACCGGCGCCGCCGCAAACCCGCCGGTGCCGACGATGACCGTCGGCCGGAACGTCAACACGATCCGGCACGCCTGACAGAAACCGACCGCCAGGTTCAGGACGAACCCGACGAGCGCCATCGACGGACGTCCGCCGGGGTAGCTGGACGCCCGCACGAACTGGATCGGAATCCCCTCCCGCGGCACCACGTCGGCCTCGGCCCGGCCGCGCACGCCGACAAACAGCATTCGCGTGTCCGACCCCGCCACGGCCCAGCCGATGGCGAGGGCCGGGTTCACGTGACCGGCCGTGCCGCCGCCCGTGAGGAGAAGTCGTTGTGGTTCGTTCATGCCCGTGTTCGCGCGGAGTCGAGAGCCGATGGTAACATGGCTTCCCCGCTATGGATGTAGTCGTGCAGCACGCCCCGCAGTTTGGTCCCGTGGAGGCGGAAACGCTGGCCAGGCGGCACTTTGGAGTGACCGCGGCGGCCGACCCGCTCCCGAGCGAACGCGACCAGAACTTCCGCCTGACGACGGCCGACAACCGGAGGTTCGTCCTCAAGATCGCCAACGCGACCGAGCGGCCGGAGATCCTCGCGTTTGAGAACGCGGCGCTCGAACACCTCGCCTCGTATGCGCCCGGGCTGGCGATTCCGCGCCTCCTGCGCTCGGTGTCCGGCGAGTCAATTCTGAAGGTGGCCGGATCCGACGGCCGCCAGCACTTCGTACGGCTCCTGACATGGGTGCCGGGCACCATCCTCGCGGAGGTGCGCCCGCACACCGTTGCGCTGCTCGAGCAGCTGGGACGCGTGGCCGCCCTGACCAACCGCGCGCTCAACGGCTTCACACATCCCGCGATGACGCGGCCGCTGCCCTGGGATCTGCTCCGTGCGCCGTGGGTCGGCGCAGAGCTGACCCGATTCGGAGATGCGCGCCGGCGCGGGCTGGTGGAACGCGTGCTCGACGAGTTCGAGCGCGAGGTCGCTCGTCGCGTCGGGCGCCTCCGATCGCAGGTCGTCCACAACGACTGGAACGACTACAACGTCATCGTCGGGCCGGGGAGCGACGACGCACCCGGCAAGGTCGGCGTCATCGACCTCGGCGACATGATCTGGTCGGCCGTCGTCGCCGACCTTGCCGTGGCGTGCACCTACGCCATGCTCGGGAAGCCGGACCCGATCGGCGCCGCGGAGGCCCTCGTCCGCGGGTTCCACGCCGTGCTGCCGCTCGACGACGACGAGCGCGCGGTCCTGCTGCCGCTCATCCGCACCCGACTCGCGCTGAGCGTGACGATGGCCGCCAGGCAGTCCGAGGCGGCGCCGGGCAACGACTACCTGCTCATCAGCCAGGAGCAGGCGTGGGCGCTCCTCGAGCGGCTCGACCAGATGGCCCCGTCATTTGCGCTGTGTGCGTTCCGCCATGCGTGCGGCCTGCCGCCGTGCGAGGGCTCGCCACACGTCGCGGCCTGGCTCTCGGCGCACCGCGGCGAGTTCGCCCCGGTGCTGGGGAGGGACTTCGCGACCACGCCGCATGTCGTTCTCGACCTGAGCGTCGGCAGCCTCGAGATCCCGCGCCCGGAGATCGTGCAGGACATCGACGACTTTTGCGCGCACGTCGATCGGGTGATGGCCGAGAGCGGCGCGGAGATCGCCGTCGGCCGGTACGACGAGGCCCGGCTCGTCTACGTCACCGAGCTGTTCCGGCATGCGAACAACTGGCACGACGAGAACCGGACCGTGCACCTCGGGATCGACCTCTTTTGCGGCGCCGGTTCCGCGGTGTACGCGCCGCTCGACGCGACGGTGTACGGCGTCGCGAACAACGCGGCGGCCGGCGACTACGGCCCAACCATCATCCTCGAGCACGTCGTCGAGAACGGGGCTGTCCGGTTCTACACGCTCTACGGGCACCTCAGCCTCGCGTCGATCGAAGGTATGGAACGGGGGCGGCGGATTGCCCGCGGCGAGCGGATCGCCTGGCTCGGAGACCCGGCGGTGAACGGCGGCTGGCCGCCACACCTTCACTTCCAGGTGATCGTGGACATGCTGCGGCGCGAGGGCGAGTTCCCCGGCGTTGCCGCGCCCGGCGAGCGCGACATCTGGCTGAGCCTCTGCCCCGACCCGAACGTGATCGTGGGAGTGCCCGGCGAGCGGATGCAGGCGCGCGGGGCTGAACCCGCCGCGATGCTCGACGCGAGGCGGCGGCGCCTGGGCCGCAACCTGAGCGTCTCGTACCGGGATCCGATCGTCGCAGCGCGCGCCTACGGGCAGTATTTCTACGACGCCGACGGCCGCCGCTACCTCGATGCGGTCAACAACGTGCCCCACGTCGGCCACAACCATCCGCACGTCGTCCGGTCGGTGGCGCGGCAGATGGCCGTGCTCAACACGAACACCCGGTACCTGCACGAGTCGATCCTGACCTACACCGAGCGGTTGTGCGCGCTGATGCCGCCGCCGCTCAGCGTCTGCTACCTGGTGTGCAGCGGCAGTGAGGCGAACGAGCTGGCGCTGCGGCTTGCGCGCGCCTACACGCGCCGCCGCGACATCGTCGTCGTGGACGTCGCCTACCACGGCAATACGACGACGCTCGTGGAGATCAGCCCTTACAAGTTCGCCGGGCCAGGCGGCGCGGGGCGGGCGCCGTACGTCCATCCGGTCGTAATGCCCGACACGTATCGCGGCCCTTACCGCGCAGACGATCCTCTGGCCGGCGCCCGTTACGCGGCCGAGGTCGCGAGAACGATCGAGCGAGCGGAGAGCGACGGGCGCGAAGTGGCGGCCTTCATCTGCGAATCGCTCCTCGGCTGCGGTGGGCAGATCGTGCTGCCCGACGGCTACCTGGCCGGTGCCTTCGCGGCGGTACGCGCGGCCGGAGGGGTGGCGATCGCCGACGAGGTGCAGGTCGG
>PMKG01000452.1 GCA_003157675.1 Acidobacteriota bacterium | reverse complement strand
CCGCCTGTCGGGAGGTGACAGTCATGGCCAAGGAACTGAGCCAGGTGGAACTCAAGCGGCTGGCGCGGCTGGGCGCACAGGCCCGCCTCGAACAGATTGACGCCGAGCGTCGCGCCATCCTCCGGACGTTCCCGGGGCTGTCGCTCGCGATCGCCCGCGAGGGCCAGGCCGGGCCGGTGGCTGGCAAGGCGGGTGCGGCGCCGAAGAAGAAGGCCCGCAAGCGGCGCAAGATGACCGCGGCCGAGAAGAAGGCGGTCTCCGAGCGGATGAAGNNTGCTCGGCGTCGGGCTGTTCCTGACGATCCGGTTCCGGTTCGTGCAGGTGCGCCGGTTCGCCGAGGCGGCGCGCACGATCATTCCCAAGCAGTCGGGTACCCGCGGGGTCCTGACGCCGTTCCAGGCGTTCATGACCGCGCTGGCGGCCTCGATCGGGACCGGGAACATCGCCGGCGTCGCGACGGCGATCGTCGCCGGCGGCCCCGGCGCCGTCTTCTGGATCTGGGCCTACGGGTTCTTCGCCACCGCGATCAAGTTCGCCGAGGCGGTGCTCGGCGTGTCATTCCGCGGGCAGCGTGGGACGGCGGTGCTCTCCGGGCCAATGTACTACCTCCGTGACGGCCTGAAGATGCCCCGCCTCGCGTGGGCCTTCGCGCTCGTCGCCGGCGTGGCGGCGCTCACGACGACCCCCTTCACCCAGCCCAACTCGATCGCCGTCGCGCTCCAGGCGGAGTTTTCCCTCAACCCGTGGATTACCGGCGTCCTGATCGCGGTCCTGACCTGGCTCGTGATCATCGGCGGCGTGAAGTCGATCGGACGCGCGGTCGAGAAGCTGTCGCCGCTCAAGGTCTTCCTCTATGTCGCCGGCGGCCTGTTCGTCATCGGCGCCAACGCCGGCCGGCTGTCGGCCGTCTTCGCCGCGATCTTCCACGAGGCGTTCTCGCTCCGGGCCGCGACGGGGACGGCGGCCGGCATGGCCCTGATGGTGGGGATGCGCTACGGGCTGGCGCGCGGCGTCTACGCGAACGAAGCCGGGTACGGCACGGCGGCCGTGGCCTACGGCACGGCACGCAGCGCCGAGCCGGAGCAGCAGGGGCTCAACGCGGTCATCGAGGTCTTCGTCGTCTCCTTCGTCACCTCGTCGATCAGCGCGCTGAGCATCCTGGTGACCGGCGCGTGGACGACGGGCCTCAACAGCACGGCGGCCGTGGCGCACGCCTTCAACAGCGCGATCCCGATGGCCGGGGGCTGGATCGTCGCCTTCTGCTCGTTCCTGTTCGGCTACACGACGCTCATCGGGTGGGCATACTACGGCGAGCAGTTCTTCGAGTACATCCTGGGCGTCGGTGTGACCAAGCCGTACCGGTGGATCTACTGCGGCCTGATCGTCCTCGGCGCGGCGGCGAAGGTCGAGACGGTCTGGGCGTGGGGCGATCTGATGAACGGCCTGCAGGTGTTCCCGAACATCGTAGGACTGCTTGGTCTCAGCGGTTTCGTCGCGGCGGTGGCGCGACGCCGTAGGCCCTCAGCGTGACTGTGTGACGGCGTGATCGGCGTGGGCTGGCCTTGAGCCCTGAGCCTTCGTGAGTGGAGCGGGGTACGGGAATCGAACCCGTTTAGAGGGCTTGGGAAGCCCTTGCCCAACCAATAGGCCAACCCCGCACAGGAACCAATATTCTATTACAGGTACGGACCGCGATCTAGCGATCGTGCGATCTAAAGATGTGGCGATCTGAGGATCTTGCGATCGGCCGATCAGCGCGCACGATCGCCACATCGCAAGATCGCACGATGCGATTGTCGCGACCGTCGTCCTAGCCTCGGATAATCGAGAGCACCTCGTCCCGCTTCTCGGTCATCAGCTCCGGCGTCTTCCCCTCGAGGTTCAGACGCAGCAGCGGCTCGGTGTTCGACGGCCGCACGTTGAAGTGCCAGTCGGGGTATTCCACCGACACGCCGTCGAGCTGATACACGTTCGCGTCGCGGTATCGGGTGGTCAGCGCGGCGATCTTCTCGTCGCACACGCTCATGCTGGCGACCTTCGTGTTGATCTCGCCCGAGATGAAGTACTTGGCGCGCAGCGGGGCCAGCAGCCCGGCGAGCGTCTGCTTCTTGCGCGACATCAGCTCGAGCAGCAGCAGGGCGGGGATGAAGCCGTTGTCGGCGTAGAAATTGTCGCGGAAGTAGTAGTGGCCCGTCACCTCGCCGCCGAAGATGGCGTTCTCCTCGCGCATGCGCCGCTTGATGAACGCGTGGCCGACGCGGTTCATGAGCGCGGTGCCGCCGTAGCGCGCCACGACGTCCCGGACGGCGTAGCTCGCGCGCAGGTCGTAGATGATCGTGGAGCCCGGGTGCTTGATGAGGAACGCCTCGGCGAGCAGCGCCGTGATGAAGTCGCCCGGCACGAACTCACCCTGCCCGTCGATGAAGAAGCACCGATCGGCGTCGCCGTCCCACGCGATGCCGACGTCCGCCTTCCGGCGCTTCACCTCGGCGACGATGTCGCGGCGGTTCTCCTCGATGAGGGGGTTCGCCTCGTGGGTGGGGAAGTTGCCGTCGATCGTGAAGCACAGCCTGGTCGTGCGGCAGGGCAGGCGGTCGAAGAGCTCCGGCGCCACCAGGCCGCCGATGCCGCAGCCAGCGTCGAGCACGACGTCGAACGGCGCGATGACCGACGGGTCGATGAAGCCCATGACGTGCTTGACGTAGTCGGCCAGCATGCCGGCCGTCGTGACCGTGCCTCGCGTGGCGGCGGGTGGAGGCAGGGTGCCGCCGAGGATCATGTCGCGGATATCCGAGATGCCGGCGTCGCCGCTCAGCGGGAACGCGCCCGCGCGGACCAGCTTCATGCCGTTGTACTGCTTTGGGTTGTGCGAGGCGGTAATCATCGCGCCGCCGTCGAAGCCGCCTGAGGCGACGGCGTAGTAGAGCATGTCGGTGCCGGCGAGGCCGTAGTCGACGACGGTGGCGCCCTGGCCGACGGCGCCGTCGATGAACGCCGCGGCGAGCGACGGGGACGAGAGCCGCATGTCACGGCTGACTGCCAGCCGGCCGGTGCCGAGGTAGGCGGCGAAGCCGCGGCCGATGTCGCGCGCGATCCCCTCGTCGATCTGGTCGGGATAGGTCGCGCGGATGTCGTAGGCCTTGAAGATGTCGGGGTTCACCGGTCTCGGGCTCATGCACCCCTCCTCGGTCGGCGGCCGGTGCGGCCCCTAGAGTCTGCTGTAGTCGGTCACCACCGACTTGTCGCCGAGCACGATGCCGCCGTCGAGGATCGAGTTGCGGCCGATGTGGCACTGCCGGCCGAGGATCGACTGGCGGACCACGGCGTCGCGCCCCACGCGGGTGTTGGCCCAGACGATCGACCCCTCGATGCGCGCCTCCTCCTCGATCTGGCACTGGCGGCCGATGACCGAGTAGGGCGCGACGTGGGCGCCGGCCTTCACCACCGTCCCCTCGTCGATGAAGCAGGGGCCGTCGACCCGGGCGCCGTCCTCGACGCGCGCCTCGGGCGAGACCATCGCGAACCCGAGCGGCGTGCCCTCGAACGGCGGCGCCGCGAACCGATGGTCCATGATGTCGCGGTGGACCTGGGCGTACTTGTCGGGCGCGCCGATGTCGATCCAATAGCCGTCGTAGACGTAGGCGACAAACGCCTCACGCCGCTCGACCAGCGAGGGGAAGTAACTGCGCTCGATCGACCAGACCGTGTCCTTCGGAATCCGGTCGAACGTCTCCGGCTCGAGCACGTAAATCCCCGCGTTGATCGTGTTGCAGGTGATCTCCTCGGGCTTCGGCTTCTCGAGGAACCGTCGCACGTTCCCGTCGGGGTCGGTCTCGACCAGCCCGTAGGCCGACGGGTTCGCCACCGGCGTCAGCACGATGGTGGCCTTCGCCTTCCGCTCGCGGTGGAGGCGCAGCACGGCAGAGAGGTCCACCTGCGTCATGACGTCGCCGTTGAAGACGACCACCGTCTCGTCGAGCGATCCGCCGGCGTACTTGACGGCGCCGCCCGTGCCGAGCGGCGTCGCCTCGACCACGTACGAGATCCGGACCCCGAGCCCGTCGCCGTGGCCGAACATCTCCTCGATCCGGCGCGGCTGGTAGTTGAGGCTCAGGATCACCTCGTCGATCTCGGGCAGCTTCCGGACGAGGTCGATCTGGTAGTGGAGGAACGGGCGGCCGAAGATCGGGACGATCGGTTTCGGGGTGTGGATGGTCAGGGGGCGCAGGCGCATGCCCTTGCCGCCGGCTAGGAGGATGGCTTTCATGGCGAACGCTAATGTTATCGCAAGTCGCCGGCCGAGCCACGGGTCTTTTGGATGGGGCGGCGGCGCGCTACAATGGCAGCGGGTTTTGCGAGGTCGGGTCTGCCGATGAATCTTCCGAACACGCTGACGCTGTCCCGCATCTTCCTGGTGCCGCTGCTGGTCGTCGTCCTGCTGACGAAGTTCGAGGGGCGCAACATCCTCGGTCTCGACGTGGGCCTGGTGGCCGCCGCGATCTTCGCCGTGGCCTCGGCAACCGACTGGCTCGACGGCTACCTGGCGCGGCGGCGGCAGCAGGTCACCTCGCTCGGCCAGATGATGGACCCGCTGGCCGACAAGCTCCTGACCTCGGCCGCGTTTATCTCGCTGGTGTGGATGGGCGTCGCGTCGGCCTGGATGGTGGCGGCCATCATCGGACGGGAGCTGGCCGTCACTGCCCTCCGCAGCATCGCCTATTCGCGAGGGACCAGCCTGCCGGCCTCGCCGATGGGGAAGGTGAAGATGGGCGCCGAGGTGGTGGCCATCCTCGGGATGATCCTGGGCCGGCAGCGGCTGGGTCGTCTCTACATGCTCGGGCCGCTGGCTCTGTGGGTGGCGCTCATCGCCGCCGTCGTGTCCGCGAGCGACTACTACCGGAAGTTCATGCGCGCCCAGGGCCCCAACGCCCGGCTCAAGTCGTAGGCGGCTTCGACGGGGCCTTCTCTTTCGCCTTCTTCGGGCCCTTCGGCTGCAGGGGAGTGGCCGTCCCGGCCTTGATCGCCGCCATCAGCTTGCTCCCCTTGTCCAGGTACTCGCTCTGCTTGAACTCCGCGGCGAGCTTGTCGAGCAGCGGCGGGGCTTCGGGGATCAGGCCCAGCTTCACGTAGGTGTCGGCGAGGTAGTAGTAGATGCCGTCGCGCCTGGAGAACGCGGGATTGTCCTTCAGCACGCCGCGCATCCGGACGATCGCGCCCGGGTACCACCTCGAGCGGTAGTAGAACACGCCCACCTGGTAATCGGCCTCGCTCAACCGGTCGCGGCACTCCTGCAGCTTCTTTCGGCCCTCCGCGCTCAGCGGGCTGTTGGGAAACCGCTCGACGAAGGTCTCGAACTCCTTGACGGCTTCCTTGGTCTGCGTCTGGTCACGCTGCGGGGCGAGCATCTGGGAGTAATGGCACAGCGCGAGCTTGTACTGGGCGTAGTAGGCCCGCTCGTTCGTCGGGAAGAACGTGATGAACTCCCGGAACTCGTTCTCGGACAGGATGAGCGACCCCGCCGAGTCCTCGCCGAGGTAGGCGTCGCCGAGGCCCAGTTTCGCGTCGGGCCGATAGCGGCTCTGCGGATAGTTGTCCACGATCTGCTTGAAGTACTCGCGTGCCCGGATCCACTTCTTATGGTTCAGGTACGCCGTGGCCTGTTCGAACAGGTACTTGTCGGCGTCGGCGACCGGCGTCGCCACGGGCTTCTTGCTCTTCGACGCGCAACCGCCCGAGAGCACGAGCGGCGCGAGCGCGATCAGCAGGACCAGGGCAAAGACACGAACCGATCGGATCAGGTGCATGAGCTTTCCGTCACGGGCGCGTCAGCGCCGCTTCCAGCCAGGCGTACTCGGCCGCCAGACCATTCTCTATCGACACGGTTGGCGCGTACCCGAGGTCGGCCCGCGCCCGGCTCGTGTCCGCGTATGTATCA
>PMKG01000143.1 GCA_003157675.1 Acidobacteriota bacterium | reverse complement strand
ATCGAGCTTGGCCCAGTCGAGCGCTTGCGCGAACGCCGCCGAGGTCGCGTCGCAGATGGTGAGGCCTTCGCGCGTCGCGCTGATCCAGTCGGGCTGCCGGAAGTACCGGGCGTCGAACGTCGGGTTGATCCCCCACGCGGCGACCGACAGGTCCACGCCAATCAGGACGTAGAGCGCGACCTGCGCAAGCCGGGTTTCCCGTCGGCGGGCCGATGCCACGGCTAGGAAGAGCGCGCCGCCCAAAGCGAGGAGCATGACCTCGGTCGAGGATTCCGGCAGCGACTTCAGCATGTAGGACGCGCCGGCCGCTGGGTTCGACACGCCGACGTCAGCCCCCAGCCTGAAGAACGCGCGCGCGGCCATCTCGGGAAAGTACAGACAGGCGCCGGACACCAGGTAGGTCACCACACCGGCCAACACCGGCAACGCCACCCCGCAGAGCTGTGCCGCCCGGTATCGCCCGGGAGCCGCCGCTCGCCGGTCGGGCCCGAGCAGCCCGTCCCACCCCGCGGACGCCAGCGCCGCCAGCGCGAGAGCGACCACCAGCAGGAACTTGACCGGGAAACGGAACGACGCGATCACGGGCACGTGCGCCTGCAGGAGCGGGTAGAACGGCGTGTAGGTGCCGAACGCGGCCGCGAGCGACACGGCGCCGGCCATGATCCAGAACCCCGACCACCGCCGGCGCCAGCCGGCCACCGCCCCGAACGTCGCGAGGGCCACGAGTGCGGTGCCGAAGTAGATCGAGAAGAAAAACGGATCGCGACCGCTGTTGAGCGGCGGCATCCACGGGAGCGCCGAGAAGCTCGTGCTGGTGAAGTAATCCCCGAACAGGTGGGGCGAGATGAGTTCGGCGAGCGCCAGCGGATGGAGCGACCAGAAGTCCTTGCCGACGCCGTATGGGCGCCAGGAATCACGCACGGCACCGGCCAGCGGCAGCAGTTGGATCGCCGCCCCCGCAAGGCCGAGCGCGAGTCCCGCGGCGACACGGCCCGCGCCGCGCATCCGCTCCGCCCAGCCCGTCTCGCCGGCCGGAGAGCCCACCCACGCCGCGTAGACGAAGGCTAGCGCGCCCGTCGCCGTCAGGCTCACCGGTTCGCCGGCCAGGGCCTGGAAGGTGAACGTCACTGCGAGCAGCGCCAGGTCGGCCGGACGACGTCCCGCCAGCAGGCGATCGCCCGCCCACAGGACCCACGGCATGGCGGCCACCGACCACGACAGGTTCGGGAAGTTCCCCGTCGAGATCACCGGGCCGCAGATGGCGAAGGCCACGGCGCCGAGGGCCGACGCGGGTCGCGAGAACCGCCCGCGGAAGAACAGGTACGCCCCGAGCGCTGTGAGCGGAAACGGCACAGCCACCCACAGGTTGAAACCGACAACCTCGCTGCCGAGGAGGCGGAGCGCCACGACCGGCAGCAGGAACATCTGGTTGAGCGCGTCCGCCACCACCGACTGGCCGGCTCCCATCCAGGTATCCCAGAGTGGCCACTGGCCGGACCAGAGGCTGCGCCTGAACCAGAGGTATCGGCCCCAGAAGAACAGGCTGAGATCGCGGATGTGAAACACCCGGTCCGGAAAGAAGACGCCGGCCACCGGCACCGTCGCCAGCACCACCGGCAGCACCCCCCACCAGCCCTGCCAGCGCCGCCAGCGTGACGGAGCGGTCGGAACGTGGGTGTCAGCAGGGGATGAGGCTATCGCCATGGAAGGCTCAAGAAACGAACAGGACGGCTGCCAGAGCTGGCAGCCGTCCTGCAGGGTACCGCGAGGCGGACCGTAAGTCTACTGGATTGGCGTGCCGCCGCTCACTGTCGTGGCAGCCGCGAGAATGCCGCTCAGCGTCACGGTCCCCTGCCAAATCGTCCCGGTCGTGTTGGTCCCGAAGAACCTGGTACCCGTCACACCCGAGGTGGCCGGGTCGGCCCAGGCCGCGTAGCCCGAGTTCACGGTAGAGGCCGTGTTGCAGGTCGTCACGCCAGAGGCCGCCGCCGCGCCGCCGGCGCCGATGCTGATCTTGTAGCCGCTCTTCGAAACGGGGTTGGCACCAACGAGATCAGGGCTGATGAAGCCGGCACCCGTGCCGCCCGCGCCGAGCCCGAGATCCGACAGCGTCGCCGCGTAGTTGCCCTGCGCGCACGAGGACGAGAAAGTCGCCTGCGCGCTGTTGATGGCGCGCAGTGAGCCGATGGCCGACGCCTCGTTCCCCGACATCCGGGCGCGCATGAGGCCCGGCACCGCGATGGCGGCAATGATGCCGATGATCGCGACGACGATGAGCAGTTCGATCAGCGTGAAGCCTTCGTTCTTCCGGAGTCTCATGGGTCGCTCCTTCATCCACTATTGCGGCTGCCGGCGACATCATTGGGCGTCTGTCCTGTGCCGCATTCGGCCAGCGCCATTCACATCTGCTGGCCAATGCATGAGCAAGCCGCGTGCCACCAGGCGCCCGATATCGATTTCGTCAAATACCGCCTATTTGCGCGCGTTTCCGGAGCGCTCTCTCCGGAATCCCGTTGTCTCGTCCCGCCCGCTGACAATCTACGTCATATTGTACTGACGTTCTTTGTCAAGTCGCGGCCGGGAAATCTCTTCCGCGGAACCGTTGGGCGCCGCGGCTGGCGACGCGTGGCTGACGGCCCTTGGCCGTGAGGCGTAAGCCGTAAACCGTGAGGCGTCCTACGTGATGTCGTACTTCTTGGCGTAGTAGCGGAACGACCGGAACGACATGCCGAGCATCTCCGCGGCGCGCGACTGCACGCCGCCCGCCTTGCGCAGCGCCTCGGCCAGGTACGCGCGCTCGATCTGCTCGACATGCGCCTCGAGTCGGAACCCGTCGTCGGACAGGATGACGGAGGCGTCCGGCCTGGGCGCCTCGCCGCGGACGGCCGGCGGCAGGCTGTCGGGCAGGACTACCGGCGTCCGCTCGAGCGCCACGGCGCGCTCGATGACGTTCTCGAGCTCGCGGATGTTGCCCGGCCAGCGGTATGCCTGCAGCATCGCCATCGCCTCGCCGGAAACGGCGGTCACCGTCTTCCCCATCTTCTCCCGATAGCGCTGCAGGAAATGTTCTGCCAGCAGCGGGATGTCCTCGGGGCGCTCGCGCAGCGGCGGCAGGTGCACCGGGATCACGTTGATCCGGTAAAAGAGATCCTCGCGGAACCGGTTCTCGGCCACCGCCTTCGTGAGGTCCTGGTTGGTGGCCGCGATGATCCGGATGTCGGTCTCGACCTCGTCGAGGCCGCCGAGCCGGCGGAACTTCCGATCCTGGAGCACGCGCAGCAGCTTGACCTGCACCATCGGCGTCATCTCGGCGATCTCGTCGAGGAACACCGTGCCGCGATCGGCCAGCTCGATCAGCCCCTTCTTGCTCGTCGCCGCCCCGGTGAAGGCGCCGCGCATGTGGCCGAACAGTTCCGACTCGAGCAGCGTTTCGGGCAGGGCACCGCAGTTGAGCGCGACGAAGGGCCGGTCCCGGCGCGGCGAGTTGTAGTGGATCGCGCGGGCGACCAGTTCCTTGCCGGTCCCGCTTTCGCCGGTGATNNCTTGCCGGTGCCCGACTCGCCGGTCACCAGGATCGTGCTCGTCGTGGGCGCCACCGTTTCGATGAGGCGGAAGATGGCCGCCATCTGGTCGCTTCGGCCGATGATGTTGCAGAACTGGTGGGAGCTGCCGAGCGTCCGCTTGAGCAGCAGGTTCTCCTGCTGGAGCTGGCGCCGGTCCTGGCGCAGCCTCCGCTGCTCCAGCGCGTTGCGCACCACTTCGACGACGGCCGCGGGGAACTCGGGGCCGCCCTTCTCGACGTAGTTCGACGCGCCGAGCCGGAGCGCCTCGACCGAGGTCTCCTTGGAGGCGTAGGCGGTGATCATGATNNGAGCAGGTCGATCCCGCCGGCCTCGAGCCGCGTGACCGCCTCGCGCCCGTTCTCGGCCAGCACGACGTCGAACCCCTCGCGCTTGAGGCGGTAGGCCAGCAACTGGCGGATCGACGGCTCGTCGTCGACTAGCAGAATCCTCGGTTGAGACATCGGCGCATCAGACATCGGTGGGCCTTGTAGTAGGCAGTAGGCGGTAGGCAGCAGGCCGTTGAGCGCCGCCTCGTG
>PMKG01000159.1 GCA_003157675.1 Acidobacteriota bacterium | reverse complement strand
GATGAAGGGGACGGTCGCGCCCTCGCCCAGCAGCGCGGCGGTGGCCGCCACCTGGCGGGGCGCGACCTTCAGCTCTCCGGCAATCTTCTCGACATGCGTCTGCTTCACGCCGACTCCTACCTCTTCCCCGCCTTCGCCGTCTGGGCGTGATACTCCGCCGGGTCGACAGGAACGTCGATGACAGTCGGGCCGTTGGCGGCCAGGGCCTCGGACACGGCACCGGCCAGGCCGTCGAGCGTGCGCACGGTCCTCCCGCGCGCGCCAAGCGCCACCCCGGCCGCGGCAAAATCGACGTGTCCGTATCCCACGCCGTAGTCCTCGTACCCTTTCTTCCGCTGCACCACCTTGATGAGGCTCAGCCCGTCGTCGTTGAAGACCACGATCGGAATCGCGAGGCGCAGGCGGGCGCAGGTCTCGATGTCGGCCATCCGCATGCCGAGGCCACCGTCGCCGACCGTGCAGAGCACGGGTCGATGCGGGAACTGCAGCTTGGCCGCGATCGCCGCCGGCAGGGCGTACCCCATGGCGGACAGGCCGTTCGACTCGAGGAAGGTGAACGGCTCGTCGCATCGCCACGCCTGCGACACGATGAACTTCACCGACCCGACGTCCGTCGTGGCGATCGTGTCGCGCGGGCAGGCCTCCCGGAGGCAGCGTGTCACGTCATAGGGCGAGAGGCCCTGCACGGGGGGCGACGACGGGCGAAGCCGCTCGGTCAGGTCGCGCCGAAACTCGGACATCTCGAGGTCGGTCCACGCGTAGGGCCCTGGCCCGGCGGCGATCACCGCGTCGATCGTGCGGAGCAGATCGCCCGTCACGTCGACGACCGGCCGGTAGTCCCCCGCCGCGATCGACATCGGTCCGAGCGAGACGATCGGGCTCGTCCGGTGCCACAGCTTGTCGGACTCGACCGGGTCGTAACCGACCCCCACCAGCAGGTCGGCACGGTCGAAGAAATCGAGAATCGCCCCGTCGCCGGCCACGCCGCCGCAGACGCCGAGAAATCGCGGGTGGTCCTCGGGCAGCAGGCCCTTCACCTTCGGCGTGACGAACACCGGTACGTCGAGGCGATCGACCAGCCGGCGAACCGCATCTCGGTGGATGCGCTGGTCGAGGTCGAGGCCGAGCAGCAGCACGGGACGCCGCGCGGCCCGGATCTGCCCGATGGCGAAGCCGAGCGCCCGCGGGTTCGGCGGGCCCGGCGGGGGCGGCGAGAGCGACCAGGACGCGGTGTCATCGATCGGGTCGTCGAACCTGGCCACGTCGCTCGGCACGGCGACGTGAATGGGCCCTGGCCGCGGCGTCACGGCCAGCCGGCAGGCCCCTCGCATGGTCGCCGTCGTCCCGCGTCCGTCCAGGGTGATGGCCGCCTTGGTGAACGGCCGGTAGACCGCGTTCAGGTCGATCTGCTGGTGCGTCGCGTACGGCACGCTCGAGGTCGCCATCGACGCCGTGATCGCGATGACCGGCGACCGGTCGAGCCACGCGTTGGCGACGCCGAGCGTCATATTGATGGCGCCAGGGCCGAGCGTCGACAGACAGACGGCGGGGCGCCCGGTCAGGAATCCTTCCGCGTCGGCGGCAAAGGCCGCCGTCGTCTCGTCGCGCGTGAGCACGAACTCGATGCCGGTCCGCCGCGCCGCATCGATGAAATCGAGGATCTCGCCGCCCGGCAACCCGTATATCCGTTCGACGCCCGCCTCGGCGAGCGTCGTGGCCATTCGTTCCACGACCGTCGGCATCGCGCGCCTCCCCGGCGCAGACTATCATCAATTACGCTTTTGTGTTCAAATTCGCGGGGGCTGGAAAAACCGCTCCGACCCCTGAGAGAGGCGGAGGCCCGGAGGGGGCATGAAGCAGGCGTTGCGGCAGCACAAGCAGTACCTTCTCACCGGGGTGTCCTACGTCATCCCGATGATCGCGTGCGGCGGCATTCTCATCGCCACCGCCATCGCGCTCCTGACGATGCTCCACCCCGGGTCGATGACGCCGACCGGCGGGCCGGACTTCTCTACGGCGCCGACGCTGAAGATGATCCTCGACATCGGCGACGCCGCCTTCAAGATGGCGATGCCGGTGCTCGCGGGGTTCATCGCCTACGGCATGGCGGGCAAGCCGGGGCTCGTGCCCGGCCTGCTCGGCGGCTACCTCGCCGGCACGACCAACGCGGGCTTCCTCGGCGCGCTGCTCGTCGGCCTGCTCGCCGGCCACGTCGTGAACCTGCTCAAGAAGCTGCCGGTCCACAAGTACGTCCGGCCGATCATGCCGATCCTGATCATCCCGATCGTCTCCGGCCTCATCGTCGGCACGGTGATGCTGAAGGTGGTGGGGGCGCCGATCGCGGAGCTGATGAAGTTCCTCGGCGCCTGGCTGCAGTCGCTGAGCGGCGGCAACGCGGTCGCGCTGGCGGCGGTGCTCGGCGCGATGATCGCGTTCGACATGGGCGGCCCGGTGAACAAGGCCGCCTTCTTCTTCGGCGCCGCCATGATCAAGGAGGGGAACTTCGCCGTGATGGGCGCCTGCGCGGCGGCCATCTGCACGCCCCCGCTCGGCCTCGCGTTCGCGACGTTCCTCGGCCGGAGGCTCTGGACCGACGAGCAGAAGGAATCGGGGATCGCGGCGCTGGGCATGGGCCTCATCGGGATCACGGAAGGGGCGATCCCGTTCGCGGCCGGCGACCCGGTGCGCGTCATCCCGTCGATCATGCTGGGGTCGATGGTGGCGGCGGTGGTGGCGATGCTGGGCGGCGTGGGGGATCATGCTCCTCACGGCGGCCCGATCGTGCTGCCGGTGGTGGACCATCGCCTGGTCTACGTGGCGGCGATCGTCGCCGGCAGCCTGGTGACGGCGCTCGCGATCAACGCGGTGAAACGTCTGACCGAGAAGGCGCCGACCTCCTGAGCGGCGGCGACGGCGGTCCGGGGAGTCCCATGAGAATCGTTGCGGTGACGGCGTGCCCGACCGGGATCGCGCACACCTACATGGCCGCCGAGCAGCTCGAGAAGACGGCCAAGAAGCTCGGCCACACCATCAAGGTGGAGACGCAGGGGGCGATGGGGATCGAGAACGAGCTGACCGCTGCCGATGTGAGCGGCGCCGACGTCATGATCATCGCCGCTGACATCGCGCTCGAGCGGCCCGAACGGTTCGAGAGGATCCGCAAGCTCGAAGTGCCCGTGCAGCTCGTCATCCGGAACCCCGAGGCGGTTTTCGCGCGGCTGTAGACGATGTCCGTGTCCTACCGGTTCGCCTTCCCGCTGTCCGGCGGCATGCACGCCCGCCCGGCGAGCGCGCTCGAGCACGCGGCGCGCCGCTTCGCCGCCGACGTGTCGCTCACCAACGACCGCACCGGCCAGACGGCCAACGCCAAGAGCGTCCTCGGCATCATCGGCCTCGACATCCGCCAGGGCGACGCCTGCCGTCTCGAGGTCGCCGGCCCCGACGCGGAACCGGCGATCCAGTCGCTGACCGGCTTCATCGAATGGACGCTCCCGCGCGTGGACGACGTGGCGCCACCGATGCCGGCGACGGCCAGGGAAATGTCGCTGCCACCGGTCTTGAGGCGGGCGCAGGCGGCGATGATTGCCGGCACCCCGGTCGTGCGAGGCATCGGCATTGGACGCGCGTTCGCGATGGGCAGGCCGGCCGTGTCCGACTCGCTGCCTCGAACCGGCGCGGCCGACCCCGTGGCCGAGGCCGGAAGGGTCGAGCGGGCGCTCGATCGGCTGCACGAGGGGTACGACGCGCGACTGGGCGCGCCCGGCCGGAGCCTCGAAGACGACCTGCTGCGCGCCCATCGGTCCGTCGCCCGCGATCCGGAGTTCGCAGGCACCATCGCGCGGGGCATCCGCGAGCGCGGGCTCACGGCGGCCGGCGCGATCGCCGAAGCCGAGGCCCACTTCTCCGGGATGCTGGCGGCCACGGGCAGCGCCGTCCTGCGCGAGCGGGCGCTCGACATTCGCGACGTCTGCCATGCCCTGCTGCGCGAGGTGTACGGCGAGGCGCTGCCCGCCGACGGGATCGTGCTCGAGGCCGACGCGGTCTGCGTGGCCGACACGCTGACGCCGGCACAACTCCTGGCGCTCGACCGNNATCCTGGCGCGCGCGCGCGGGATCCCGACCATCGTCGGCGTCGAAGGACTCGACGCCGCCGCGCTCGACGGCCACGACGTCGTGGTGGACGCGGACCTCGGCGCCGTCGTGACCGGCCTGACCCCGGCCGTTCGCCGCTACTACGACATGGAACGCCGCCGTCTCGAGCGGCGACGGAACCGCGTGCAGCGCTTCATCGAGCGCCCGGCCGCGACGTTCGACGGGCGCCGCCTGGAGGTGGCGGCCAACGTCGGCTCCGCCTCCGAGGTGGCCGAGGCCGTCGCGGCCGGCGCGGATGGCGTCGGCCTGTTCCGGACGGAGATGCTGTTCCTCGCGCGCCCCTCGGCCCCATCCGAGGAGGAGCAGTTCGACGAGTATCGCCGCGCTGTCGCCGACGCGGCAGGACGGCCGGTCATCGTCCGCACGCTCGACGTCGGCGGCGACAAGCCGCTCCCCTATCTCGCCTGGCCGAAGGAGGACAACCCCTTCCTGGGCCTTCGCGGCGTCCGGATCTACCCCGAGTTCGACGCGCTGTTCCGCGCACAGGTCCGTGCGCTGCTTCGCGCGTCGGCATTTGGCATGCTGCAAGTGATGATCCCGATGGTCGCGCGGTTGGACGAAGCGGCCTGGGTTCGGCGCGTCGTCACCGACGAACAGGCGGCGCTCCGAGCGGCCGGCGTCGCATTCGACCCGCAGATGCCGGTGGGCGCGATGATCGAGGTGCCATCGGCCGCGCTGATGATCGGGCAGCTGAGTGGATCGCTCGACTTCTTCAGCATCGGCACCAACGACCTGATGCAGTACTTCGCGGCGGTCGACCGGACGAATCCTCGGCTGGCCGCCCTCGCCGATCCGCTCGAACCTTCCTTCATCCGGCTGCTCCACCAGGTCGTCACCGATGCCCACGCCGCCGGGCGATGGGTCGGGTTGTGCGGCGAGATGGGCGGGCAGGCGCGCTGCCTGCCGCTCATGGTTGGCCTCGGTCTCGACGAAATCAGCCTGGCCGCGCCTGACATCGCCGTCACCAGAGGGCTCGTGGCTGAGCTGTCGGCTGAGGGCTGCGCGGCGCTGGTCAATCGGGCGATGCGCGCCGCCACGGGGGCCGAGGTGGCGCAGATCCTCGAAGAGCGAGGCCACTGGCGCGAGATGCCGCTGACTGAGCCGGAGATCGTCGAGCTCGACGTCGATTGCCGGACCAAGGAAGAGGCGATCAAAGCCGCGGTCGACCTGCTGTATGCTGCCGGGCGCACGGACCGCCCGCGCGAGATCGAAGAAGCGATTTGGCGCCGCGAAGAGTCTTATTCGACCGGCTTCGGGCACGGATTCGCCATCCCCCACTGCCAGACCGGCGCGGCGGGAGCGAGTTCGATGGCCGTCGTGAAGTTGCGCGCGGGCGTCGACTGGAACGCGACCGACGGGCAGCCGGTGCGGACGGTGATCCTGCTCGTCGTCCGCGAGGCCGAGCAGGCCGCGACGCACATGCGCGTGCTGGCGTCGCTCGCGCGGCGGCTGATGCACGAGGAGTTTCGGGCCGAGGTGGAGCGGGAGCAGGACCCGGCGGCGCTGTGCCGGCTGCTCTGGCAGGCCTGAAGGCCCGCCCTACACACGGTCCTGTACAAGCAGGGCTGAAGCCCCGCTCCGACCGTTGATCTTGGGCAGAGGCCGTCCGTGTGTAGGGCGACCCTTCAGGGTTGCCTCAGCGTCGAATAGAAGGAGTTGTCATGAACCGTCGTGGACGATTTCTCTCGGTGATTGCCGCCGTGTGGCTCGTCGTGATGCTGGTCGCGGTGCAGGGACAGCAGCCGGCACCCCAGCCCGCGCCGCCGCCACCGGCGCCGATCGAACTGACCAGGGGCCTGACGCTGTTCGTCGTCCCCTACGCCCATCTCGACACCGAGTGGCGATGGGACTACCCCACGACCATCCGCGAGTACCTGCCGAAGACCATCCGCGACAACGTCGCGCTGTTCGAGAAATACCCGCACTACATCTTCAATTTCAGCGGCGCGAACCGGTACCGGATGATCAAGGAGTACTACCCGGCCGATTTTGAAAAGGTGAGGAAGGCCGTCGCGGCCGGCCGCTGGTTCCCGGCCGGATCGTCGATGGAGGAGAACGACGTC
>PMKG01000218.1:2919-8772 GCA_003157675.1 Acidobacteriota bacterium | reverse complement strand
GACCACGTCGTCGAGGCTGCGCTTGAGGGCCGTCTGGTCGACATCGTGCTGGTACTGGCCGACGCCGATGGATTTGGGGGCGATCTTGACCAGCTCGGCCAGCGGGTCCTGCAGCCGGTGAGCGACGTTCACGGTGGCGCGCAGCCCCACCTCGAGCGTCGACAGCTCGCGCGCGGCCAGCCGTGAGGACGCGAACGACGAGGCGCCGGCTTCCGACACGATGACCTTGCTGAACTTGAGCTCGGGATGCCGTCTCGCCACGTCGGACAGCAGGCGATCGGTCTCGCGCGAACCCGTACCGTTGCCGACGCCCACCAGCTCTACGCCGTGGCGACTGACGAGACCCGCGATCGCCTCGACGGCCGGATCCCACTCGTTCTTCGGCTGGTGCGGAAACATCGTCGCCGTCTCGAGCACCGCCCCCGACGGGTCGACCACGCCGACCTTGATGCCGGTGCGCAGTCCCGGGTCGATGCCCATCACGGTCCGCCGCCCGGCCGGTGCGGCCATCAGCAGGTCGCGCAGGCTCCGCGCGTAACTCTGGACCGCATCGCGCTCGGCCTGCTCGCGCAGCCAGCCCTCGATCTCGACCTGGACGTAGGGGAAGATCTTCATCTTCCACGCACGCCGCGCGACGTCGAGCAACCAGGCGTCGGCCGGCCTCCCCTGGTTCCGGATGCCAAACTGCTCCGCGATCATCGTCTCCGGCACGCCCGGCTCGTCGCGTGGCGGCTCGGCGGCGGCTGGCTGGGGCGCAGGCGGCTGGTCGGCGGCCGTCTCGGCCATCTCGGGCCTCGCGGCCGTCTCGATGACCACCGGCGCCACCGGCGCCGCCGGTGCCGCGGGCAGGGCCTCGACCGGACCGGGCAGCACGAGCGACAGGCGCAGCACGCCTTCCTTCCGGCCGCGGAACAGGGCCAGAACACGGTGAGCCGGCAGGGTGCGGGCCGGCTCGCTGAATGCGAAGTACTCGGAGAACTTGGCGCCCTTCTCCTGGCGCCCCTCGACCACCTTCGCCTGGAGCACCGCGTGGGCGAGGACGTGCTGACGCAGGGCATCGAGCAGGCGCGGGTCCTCGGCGAAGCGTTCCATCAGCATCCAGCGGGCGCCGTCGAGCGCCGCCACGCGGTCGGCAATCCCCTTCTCGCCATCGACGAAGCGGTCGCCCTCTTCGTCGGGCGAAAGCTGCGGGCTCGAGAGGAGCAAGTCGGCGAGGGGCTCGAGACCGAGCTCGCGCGCCTGGTTGGCGCGGCTGCGGCGCTTCTGCTTGAACGGGAGGTAGAGGTCCTCGAGGCGTGCCCGGGTCTCGGCCGTGGCTACGTGCGCCTGAAAGTCCGCCGTCAGGCGTCCCAGCTCGCTGACGGCCTTGAGGATGAACGCCCGACGTTCGTCGAGCTCGCGAACCTGCTGAAGCCGATCTTCCACTGCGCGGAGATGCGCGAGAGCCAGGCCGCCGGTTGCCTCTTTTCGGTACCGCGCGAGGAACGGCACCGTGGCCCCCTCACTCAGCAGCCTCAGGACGGCTTCGATCTGGTCTTCCCGAACCCCGAGTTCCCCGGCTATCCGACGGACGGTCGTCTCCATAAACAACACGGCTCCCGGCACGCGACCCTACATCCTAACAAACTTCGTGCCGGGAATTCCTCAATTTCAGCCGATCCGGTATCGCACGGTCAGGAAGTACACGACGAGGAGCGCGGCCATGACGTAGGCGACCAGGTGCACGTCGCGTCCCCGCCCGCTCAGCAGCTTGACGACCGGATAGGAGACGAACCCCAGCGCCAGGCCGTCGGCGATCGACGCGGACAGCGGAATGCCGGCCATCGTCAGGAACACCGGGATCGCCTCCGACGCGTCGTCCCACTCCACGCGACGCGCGCTCCGCATCATCATCGCCCCCACGATGACCAGCGCCGGCGCCGTGAGCGGCGGGTAGCTGGCCATCATCCGCACGAGCGGGCCGAGCAGCAGGGCCAGTAGGAACAGGAGGCCGGTGACGACGGCCGTCAGGCCCGTTCGCCCGCCGGCCGCCACACCGGCCGCGCTCTCGATGTAGCAGGTGATGGTGCTCGTGCCGAGGCAGGCGCCCGCGGTGATCCCCGTCGCGTCGACGAAGAGCGCGCGGCTCGCGCGAGGCAGCTTGCCGTTCTCGAGCACGCCCGCCTGCTCGGCCACGCCGACGAGCGTGCCGACCGTGTCGAACAGCCCCATGAAGAGGAACACGATGACAAAGGGAAGGAGCGAGGGGTCCAGCGCGCGCCGGATGTCGAGCTGGAAGGCCGCCCGGCCGTGGAGTTCGGGCAGGCCCACGATCCCCGAATACTGGATCTTCCCCAGCGCCAGGGCGACCAGCGCCGACGCGAGCATGCCCCAGAGCAGGGCGCCGCGGACCTTTCGCGCGAGCAGCACGCCTGCGGCGACGAGGCCGGCGGCGAACACGGCGATGTCGGCCGAGGCCAGGTGGTTCGTCAGGCCCACCAGCGTCCCTGGCTTGCCGACGATCAGCCCGGCGTGCTGGAGGCCGATCGACGCGATGAACAGGCCGATGCCGGCGGCGATGGCGTTGCGCATGCTCCGGCTGATGGCGTCGATGACCGCCTCACGGACACGCAGCCACGTCAGCACGATGAAGGCCACGCCCGAGAGGAAGACCATGCCGAGCGTCGTCTGCCACGGGTCCGGGATGCCGAGCCGGGCCAGCGCCATCACCACCGTCACGAAGAAGAAGTTCTCGCCCATGCCGGGCGCGAGGGCGATCGGAAAGTCCGCGACGAGGCCCATCAGGATCGAGGCGAGTGCCGACCCCAGACAGGTGGCCAGCAGGACCGCGCCGAGGTCCATGCCGGTTGGATGGCCGGCGAGATCGGTGGAGAGGACCGCAGGCTGCACGAAGATGATGTAGGACATCGTGAGGAAGGTGGTNNGGTGGTGAGGCCCGCCATCACCTCGATCCGCACGCTCGTGCCGCGCGACGAGAGCCGAAAGTAGCGAGAGAGCACGTCAACCTCCGTGTCGTCCCGCCGGCGCCACCGCCGGCCTCTCCCGGGGTCCGAACCCGGGGACGGTAGCGGAGGGAGCAAAACGCTGTCAAGTCCGCCGGCCCGAAAGCCCGTCCGAACCCCGTCTTTTCGACTGTTTTCACTTTGCGGGTGCCCGGCCTTCTGCTAGGCTAGCGGGGAGTGCACAATTCTCCTGCCGGTTTTCCGAAGCGCCACGAGCCGATCGAACCCGCCTGTTCATTCGTTCCTCGCAGACGTGACAGCCTGAGCAGCCAGTGTTGAGCCTCATCGCCATCGTCGGTTTCAATCGATCGCCGGGCGGTGCCTTGCACCCGCCGTCGGCGCGCGCCAGCGAGACAAGGAGCTAGCCCATGGGCCGGAAGTTGTATGTCGGGAACCTGCCCTACCAAGTGGGAGAGACGGAGTTGCAGGATCTGTTCGGGCAGGCGGGCGTCGTCGAGTCCGTCCGCGTGATGCGCGACATGGCGACGGGGCGGGCGCGCGGCTTCGCCTTTGTCGAGATGGCGACCGACGAAGAGGCCCAGAAGGCCGCGACCGAGTTCAACGGCCACTCGCTCGGCGGCCGCGCCCTCACCGTGAACGAGGCCAGACCAAAGCCCGAGCACTCGGGCGGGTTCGGCGGCGACCGCGGCGGGTTCGGCGGTGGTGGCGGCAACGGCCGCGGCGGACGGCGCGAACCCCGCTGGTGACCCGGCAGAGTCTCGATTGACAGAGAGCGGCGGCACGAGGAGGCGCGCGGGGCGCGTCCCCCCGCGCGAAGGCTCCATATCCCGAACATCTAGAGAGAGGTACGTTGTGAAGACTCGTCTTGCGCTGATCCTGATCGCCGTGGCCGTCGTGGCGGCCTGCAAGAAGGCACCCGCCGAGGCCCCGAAGGCCGCCGGCGGCGCGCCTGGTACGACCGCGGCCGCCGTCAAGCCGGTGCCCGCGCAGCTGCCCGAAATCATCGCGCGCGTCAACGGCGCCGCGATCGACCGCGGGGAGTTCGAACGCACCGTGAAGACGGTCGAGGGCCAGGCCGGCGGGCCGGTGCCGCCGGACCGTCGCGACGCGATTTACCGGCAGCTGCTCGACCAGCTCGTGGCGCTGAAGCTTTTGTCGCAGGAATCGGTCGCGTTGAAGATTGCCGTGCCCGACGCCGATGTCGATGCGAAGGTGGCCCAGATCAGGGGCGGGTTCCCCGACGAACCCGCGTTCATCGCGGCGCTGGCCCAGCGGCAGATGACGCTGGACAAACTCAAGAGCGAGATCCGGCAGCAGCTCCAGGCGATGAAGCTCGTCGAGACGCAGATCGGGCCGACGGTGACCGTGACCGACGCGGACGTCAGCGACTTCTACGCGAAGAACCCCGACAAGTTCCAGGAGCCCGAAGCCGTCCACGTGGCGCACATCCTGATCAGGACGCCCGAGAACGCCGATGCCGCCGCCAAGGCGAAGGCGAAGGCCGAGGCCGCGAGCGTGCTCGCCCAGCTCAAGAAGGGCGGCGACTTCGCGGCGCTGGCCAAGCAGCATTCGCAGGATCCCGGCAGCGCCGCCAACGGTGGCGATCTCGGATTCGTCCCCAAGGGCCAGACCGTACCGGCGTTCGAACAGGCGGCCTTCGCGCTGACCAAGCCCGGCCAGCTGAGCGGCGTCGTCGAGTCGCAGTTCGGCTTCCACATCATCAAGATGATCGAGCACCGCGCCGGCCGCACCGTGCCGCTGACGGAGGTGAAGACGCAGGTCGGGGAGTTCCTCAAGCAGCAGAAGATGCAGGAGAAGACGGCGGCCTACGTCGAGCAGCTGAAGCACAAGGGGAAAGTCGAGATCCTGATGTAGTCCCGGCGCGACGCGCCGGACGGCGAAATCGACGAAGAGGGCAGGACGCGGGTCCTGCCCTTGTCGTGTCTGAGGGGTCCCGCCGCCGTCAGAGCGGCTCGAAGCGCGCCGTGAAGTGCCGCAGCATGGTCGGCGCCGACGCGATCCGGAAGCCGCGCAGACCGTCCTTCTGGCGTGCCACCTCGATCACGCCCTCGGCGACGTAATCGATGTGCGACTGGGTGTAGACGCGTCGGGGGATGGCCAGCCGGACCAGGTCCATCGCGCCGGGCGATTCGGTGCCGTCCGCGTGCAGGCCGAACATCACCGTGCCGATCTCGACGCCGCGGATCCCCGCTTCGACGTAGAGCGTGTTGACCAGCGCGATGCCCGGATACTGGAGCGGCGGGATGTGCGGCAGGAGCGCCCGCGCGTCGAGGTAGATCGCGTGCCCGCCTGACGGTCTGATGGCCGGCACGCCGGCCGCCGCCAGTTTGTCGCCCAGGTACTCGGTGGACCGGATGCGGTAGCGAAGGTACGGCTCCTCCACCACTTCCTCGAGCCCGCGCGCGATCGCCTCGAGGTCGTAGCCGGCCAGGCCGCCGTAGGTCGGAAACCCCTCGGTGAGGATGAGCAGGTTGCGCGCGAGGTCGGCCCACGCGTCGTTGTTCATCGCCAGGAAGCCGCCGATGTTCGCCAGGCCATCCTTCTTGGCCGACATCGTGCATCCGTCGGCGAGCGAGAACATCTCCTGCGCGATCTCTTTCGGCGTGCGGTGCGACTGGCTCTCCTCCCGGATCTTGATGAAGTAGGCGTTCTCGGCGAAGCGGCACGCGTCNNTGTTGGTGACGGTGACCATCACCAGCGGGATGCGGGCGCCGTCCTCCTGTAGCGTGCGCTCGAGCGCCGCGAGGTCCACGTTCCCCTTGAACGGATGCAGCAGCGAGGGCACCTTGCCCTCGGGGATCACCAAGTCACGCGCCTCGCACTCCTCCACCTCGATGTTGGCCCTCGTCGTGTCGAAGTGGCTGTTGTT
>PMKG01000218.1:0-2900 GCA_003157675.1 Acidobacteriota bacterium | reverse complement strand
GCTCATCGCGCCGGTGCCGGAGTCGGTGAGCAGGTCGATCAGGACGTCCTCGGCGCGCAGGCGGAAGACGTTGTAGCCCGCCTCGCGGAGGGCCGCTTCGCGCTCCTCGCGCCGCGTGAACTTGACCGACTCGACCGACTTGATGCGGAACGGTTCGATGATGGTACGGAAGTTCATAAGTATCAGGCCTGTTCCCTTCTGCCCTTTCGCCGCTCTTCGACGTGCCCCCACGCGAGCGCCGCGACGAAGATCACCACGATGAGTCCGTAGCCGAGCCACTCCGGCACTTCCCACGAAATCACGCCAACCTGGTGCAGGTACTGGATCAGGAGCCGGATTCCGACCCACGTGATGATGACGAACGCCCCGTCCACCAGCGCCGGGTACCGCTCGACGACGGTCAGCAACTGCCCGATCACGAGCCGCATCGCGATGATCCCGAGGACGCCGCCCGAGAGCACCACCCACGCCTTCTGCGACATCGCCACCGCCACCACGATCGAGTCGACGGCGAAGACGATGTCGGTCAGCTCCACCTTCACGACCGTCGCCCAGAACGCCGACAGCCCCATCCACGGCCTGGCCTCGGGGATCACGCGCCGCCCCTCGGCCGGCTTCTCCCCGAAGAAATGCCGGAACGGCAGGTACAGCAGGTAGAGGGCGCCGGCCAGCTTCACGAGGCTCAGGCCGATCATGTAGAGGCCGAACAGCAGCGCCACAGACCGGAAGGCGAACGCGCCCACGATCCCATAGCGCAGCGCCCGCTTCCGCTGGTGCTTGGGCAGCCCGAGGGCGAGCACCGCCAGCACCATGGCGTTGTCGGCGCTCAGCAGCCCTTCGAGGACCACGAGCATGAAGACAACGACGAAGTCGTAGCCTTGGATGGTCACGCGCAGCTCGCCGCGGCCCCAACTCGGCCGCGAAGATCCATTCTACCCTTCCCGGACGCCGGGGCGCCCGGCGCCGGCGTCGATGGCGATGGCGATGGGCCGACGGCCCTGAAGTTGACATGCTTCATGTCAATGCCTATATTCGTTCTGTAGCAGCTTGCGGCAGGGTTCCATGAGGATTACCAGGGACTTCTACCTGATCAGCAGCGCCGCGCGCCTGCTCGGGATGCACCCGCAGACGCTCCGGAAATACGACCGCCTGGGCTTCGTGCAACCGACGCGGACGGTCGGCAGCATGCGCGTCTACTCGGGCGACGAGCTCGAACGGCTGCGGCTCATCAAGCACCTGGTCGACGACCTCGGGATCAACCTCGCCGGCGTCGAGCGCCTGCTGTCGGTGGCCGACTCGGTCGAGCGGATGCGCCGGCTGGGCGGCCCGGCGGCCGCCCGCGCGGACGCCCGGCGCCGGTTCGAGCGCGAACTCGAGCGGTTGTGCGAGATCGTCGGCCTCGGCCGCGAGAACGGGAAAGGCTGACCGCATGGAATTCAAGGACTACTACCACACGCTCGGCCTCGTGAAGACCGCCTCGACCAAGGAGGTCAAGCAGGCGTACCGCAAGCTCGCCCGCAAGCACCACCCGGACGTCAACCCGGGCGACAAGGCGGCCGAGTCGCGGTTCAAGGAGATCAACGAGGCNNACGACGAGCTCGGCGCCAACTGGCGGCAGTACGAGCAGGCGCAGCAGGCGGGCGGGTCCCCCTTCGCCGACATGCGGTGGACGTCGGGCGAGGCCGGCGCGGGCGGCTATCGCGCGGTCGACGAAGAGGAACTGCGCAGCATGTTCGGCGACGCCAACCCGTTCTCCGAGTTCTTCCAGGCCTTCTTCGGGGGCGGGCCGACGACCGAGCACCGCGGCCGCGGTGCCCGCAGCACGCGCGTCCGCGCCGGCCGCGACATCGAGGACGGAATCGAGCTCACGCTCGAGGACGCGATGCGGGGGGCGACGCGCCGTCTTTCCATCAAGCAGGAGGGGCACACGCGGACCGTCGACGTCCGGATCCCACCTGGCGTCGGCGACGGCTCGCGCGTACGCATCCCCGGCGAGGGTGAGCACGGCACGGCGGGCGCGCGGTNNCCGGCGATCTCTACCTCCGGGTCCGCCTGGCGCCGCACCCGGGATTCGAACGCCGCGGGCGCGACCTGCACACGCAGGTGAGCGTGCCGGTCACGACGGCGGTGCTCGGCGGCGAGGCCGAGGTCCAGACGGTCGGCGGCCACCCGCTGCGCCTCAAGATCCCGCCGATGACGCAGAACGGCCAGGTGTTCAGGCTGAAGGGGCACGGCATGCCGGCGCTCGGCAAGCCGGCCGAGCGCGGCGACCTGTATGCCGCGGTCGCCGTCGCGATGCCGCGCCACCTGACGCCGGAACAGCGGCGACACTACGAGGAACTGGCGAAGCTCGGCTAACAGGATTCGGATATGGACCTCAACACCTTCACTGAAAAGGCGCAGGAAGCACTGGTCGGATCGCAGCAGCTCGCGCTGCAGATGAACCACGCGCAGGTCGAACCGGAGCACCTGCTCGTCACGCTCGCCGACCAGCCCGGAGGGATCGTCCCGGAGGTGCTGCGCAAGCTCGGCGTCGAACCCCGGCGCCTCGCCGATGCGGCGCGAGCCGCCCTCGCGCGCCGCCCGCAGGNNTTCGTCAGCACCGAGCACCTGCTGCTTGCCCTCTCGGCCGAAGGCGCCAAGGACGAAGCCGCGCGCCTGCTCAAGGAGCAGGGCGTGTCGTCGGACCGGGTGCTGGAGGCGCTCGCGACCGTCAGGGGCAGCCAGCGCGTCACCGACCAGAACCCGGAGGGGAAGTACCAGGCGCTCGAGCGGTACGGCCGCGACCTGACGGAGCTGGCGCGCAAGGACAAGCTCGACCCGGTCATCGGGCGCGACGAGGAGATCCGCCGCACGATTCGCATCCTTTCCCGGAAGACGAAGAACAACCCCGTGCTGAT
>PMKG01000285.1:7199-11997 GCA_003157675.1 Acidobacteriota bacterium | reverse complement strand
TGGTGAGGAGAATCGCGCCAGCCGTGCTGGCGATGGTCGTAGCAACCGCGATCGCGGCGCCGGCGCAGGTTGCCGACGTGAAACAGATCCTGGCCGACGCGAGGGCCGCGCTCGGCGGCGACACGAAACTCGATGCGGTGAAGACGCTGACGATGAGCGGACAGTCGCTGCGCACCAACCCGAGCGGCACGACCGTCGGCGGCGACATCGAGGTGGCCATCGCGCTGCCGGACAAGTTCATGCGTCGCGACATGGTCGCGAACATGGGCAACATGAGCATCTACCGCGTGTCCGGCTTCAACGGCGACGGCGTGATCAACGAGGTGGACCAGCCGCCCCAGCTCGGCGCGGGCGGCGGACAGGTCGTCATGTTCCGGATGGCCGGCCCCGGCGGGACGGTGACCGGTCCCGGGAGCGCGCCGCTCACGCCCGAGCAGCAGGAAGCGATGCGGAAGGCGATGCTCGGCAGCGCGAAACAGGATTTTGCGCGGCTCACGCTCGGCATGCTGGCCACGTCGTTCCCTGCGTTCCCGCTCACGATGACCTACGCGGGGCAGGCCGAATCGCCCGACGGCAAGGCCGACATCGTCGACGTCAAGGGCGACGGCGACTTCGCGGTCCGGCTGTTCATCGACACGAAGACACACCTGCCGCTGATGCTCAGCTGGATGGCCAAAGAGCCGATGGTGATGACGCGCCAGGTGAGCGGGCCGGGAGGCGGTCAGACCGTCGTCGCGGGCGGCGGGGCGGTCCAGAAGGCGCCTGGGAAGATGACTCCCGAAGAGCGGGAGAAGTTCGCGGCGCAGATGGCGGCGCAGGCGAAGGAGGCTGAGGCCAAGCGCCGCATGGTCGAGTACCGCTTGTTCTACACCGATTATCGGAGCGTCGACGGCGTCATGCTGCCGTTCCGCCTGGAGCGTTCGGTCGATGGCAAGCCGACCGAGGAAATCACCTTCGACAAGGTCAAGGTGAACTCGAAGATCGACGCGAAGACGTTCACGGTGTCGAAGTAGGTGGAGGCGGAGTCAGCATGGCGTCGCGCAGGTCTTCTCTCTTCTTGCCGCTGGTGGTGTTGGTCGCCGTCGTCACCGCGTCGTTCGCCGGCGCGCAGCCTGCGCCGGGCCGCGCCCGGCTGCTCGTGACGGTCCTCGACCAGACCGGCGGAGTGCTGCCGGGCGCCGTCGTCGTCGTGGCCGGCCAGGACGAGGCCCTCGCCGCCGTGCACCAGGACCTGCGCGCGTCGGGCACGGGCATCGCCGTCGCCGAGGATCTGGCGCCGGGCCGGTACACGATCCGGGTCGAGTTCCCGGGGTTCCAGGCAACGCTGGTCCGCGACGTCCGCGTCCGCGCGGGTGACAACCGGCGCACAGTCACGCTGTCGTTGAAGAAGCTCGACGAGGACGTCACCGTCGCCCGGGACAAGCAGAGTACGGCGATGGACCCCCGCGGCGCCGCGTTCAGCACGATCCTCACGCGCGAGCAGATCGAGTCGCTGCCCGACGACCCCGACGAGATGGAGGCCGTGCTCAAGGGCATGGCCCCTCCGGGCGCCACGATCCGCGTCGACGGGTTCACCGGCGGTCGCCTGCCTCCCAAGTCGCAGATCCGCTCGATTCGTCTGCCCCGGCTCGACATGTTCGCCGCCCAGAACCACGGCGGCATGAGCGGCGCGCTCTACATCGACATCATGACGATGCCCGGCGCCGGGCCGATGCGCGGCAGCGTGGATTTCTCGTTCCTTGACGATGCGCTCGAGGCGCGGAACGCGCTGACGCCGACCAAGCCGGAGGAGCAGCTGCGACAAGGGAACTTCGCGCTGTCGGGCACGATCACGCCCAACAAGACGTCGTTCTCGTTGTCGGCCGGCGGCACGTCACAGAATCTGGCGTCCAACGTCTTCGCCGTTTTGCCCGACCGCAGCACGCTTGCGGCGTCGTACGCCCAGCCGCTGGACCGGTGGAACCTGAGCGCGCGGATCGACCACGGGTTCAAGAAGGACCACGCGCTCCGGCTGAGCTTCGACCGGACGAGCGCCCAGCAGCAGAACCTCGGCGTCGGCGACGCCAACCTCCTCGAGCGGGGCTACTCGAGTTCGTCCTCGACCGACATGGTCAGGTTCTCCGAAAATGGGCCGCTCGGCCGCCGGTTCTTCACCGAGTCGCGGCTGCAGGTGCGATGGTCGGATACCTCGTACGCGTCAAACACCGAGGCGGTCGCGCTGCAGGTCAACGGCGCGTTCACCTCCGGTGGCGCGCAGATGCGCGGCGGGCGCCGGGACCTGACGTTCGAGGCGGCGTCGGACCTCGACTACGTGCGGGGGAACCATTCGTGGCGGACGGGCATCCTGCTCGAGGGGGGCCGCTATACGTCCGACGACATCTCGAACTACCTCGGCACCTACACGTTCGCCAACCTCGACCTCTACGACGTGGGGACGCCGGCGCAGTACACTCGCCGCCTCGGGGACCCCTTCGTGCAATACACGCAGGTGCAGGCGGCGGCCTACGTCCAGGACGACTGGCGCGCCCGGCGCAGCCTGCTGCTGTCGTTCGGCGTGCGCTACGGTGTCCAAACGCACGTCTCGGACGCGTGGAATCTCTCGCCGAGAGTGAGCGCGGCCTGGTCGCCCCGCCGCAATGGATCGCTCACCTTCCGCGCGAGCTACGGGTACTTCTACGAGTGGATCGCGACTGACGCCTACAAGCAGACGCTGCTCGTGGACGGGTCCCACCTCCGCGAGGTGAGCATCGCCAACCCGTCCTACCCCGACCCGGGCACGTTGACGGCGAAGGCGACCAACCGCTACCTGTGGTCGGACGGCGTCGCACTGCCGAACGCGCACCGGCTCAGCCTGGCCGTGGACCGGGCGCTGACGCTGAACTCCAGGCTGACGGTGGCCTACTCGGCGGGCTTTGGCGCGGGCCTGCTCCGCTCTCGCGACATCAACGTCCCGGTGGCGGGGGTCCGCCCGGACCCGGCCTATGCGGACGAGTATGTGCTGGTCTCCGACGCCGCCTCGCACTCGCACGCGCTCAACGTCGCGTGGAACCTCAACAAGCTGAACTGGCACCGGCTGCTCCTCTTCGCGAACTACACGCTCTCGACCAGCCGGACCAACACCGGCGGCGCGTCCTCGACCCCGACCATCGACGACACCCTTGGCGCCGAGTGGGGGCCGTCGAGCGGCGACTCGAGACACCGGCTCGGCGGGATGATCAACGCGCAGCCCATCGCCAACCTCACCGTCTCCTTCAACGTCAGCGCCCGGTCGGCGCTGCCCTACAACATCACGACAGGGCGCGACGACAACCTCGACGGCGTGTTCAACGATCGGCCGGCCGGCGTCTCGCGCAACTCGGCGCGCGGGTCGGCGATGGTCGATGTGAGCGGACGGATCTCGTACGGCTGGGCCTTCGGGCCCGTGCGGGCGGGCGGCGGAGGGGGCGGCACGCAGGTGGTGGTCGTCAGCGGGGGCGGCGGCGGCGGGGCGATGGCGCCGGGGTTCGGCGGGGGACCGAGCGACCGCCGGTTCCGCGTGGACGTCTACGCGTCGGCGCAGAACCTGTTCAACCGCACCAACTACACGAGCTACGGCGGCGTGTTCGGATCGCCGGTGTTCGGGCAGCCGACCAGCGCCAGCACGGCGCGGCGCGCGCAGGCCGGGATCCGGTTCAGTTTCTGACGCCTCCGCGCCCGACCGCGGGCGCGGGCGCGGGCAACTCCGCCAGCGCCTTGCGCCCGTCGTTCGCGAGCGGCGCCGGGCGCGGCAGCTTCACGTCGGCGAAGCCTGCGGCCGCCGCCGCGAGACGGCGTACGTCCACATCGAGCGGCGAGTCCGATTCCTGCCACTGCCCCTTCGCGAAGTTGGTCGCGTCGTTTCCCTCGAAGCCGAGATACGAGTACTTGCCGTAGTGCGGCAGCTTGCGGCCAAGTGCCGGCAGCGCGGCAGCCGAGTCGGCGAGCAGCAGGCCGACCGCCTTCTCGAAGTTGCCGGGATGTCTGGCGGTGAGCACGAGGGTGTTCTTCGCGAGCGCGATCGACATGCCGTCGATCACGACCGCCGACTCACCCACCGCCAGGCCCTGGGGCCCCGCGGCCAGCACGCGCGAGGCCCAGCGATTGGACCGGCCGGCGACCCACACGGCGCGGTCGGCCGGCAGATCCGTCACCTCGGTGTCGAGCTTCACGTCGATGGCGTGACTTCCGCTCTGCCACCCCCGGAACAACTCGCGCCACGCGGCGATCTCCGCGGCCGGGGCCCCGGAGGGCAGCACCGCCAGGACGCGCGGCTCCCCGAAGATCTGGCCGACCGACGGCGGCGTCTCGCGTGGGTCCAGCTTGCGGAACACGTCGAACCACGGATCGACATGCACCATCAGCGGCACGTCGGGTGAGGCCACCTCGAACCGCTCGGCGGCCGACGCGAGGCGCACGAGGTGGCGGACCGCGCCGGTGGCCGTCTGCACGACGTCCGGCACGCCGACGACAAGCGGCTCGCCTCCCTGCGTCTGGCGAAGCGTGCCCTCGACGACGAACCCCGACCCGCCACGCGAGGCGTCCGGCCGCACCGCCGTCACCTCGACCGCCAGCACGGGAGCGCCGGTCCGCTCGATCCAGTCCTTGAAGAACCGGTGGAGGTCCTGGCCGGTGACCGTTTCCGCCGTCTTCTCGATGTCGGCGAATGAGGCCCGGCGGCCCTCGTACTCCTGGTAGAACCGTCGCAGCAGCTGGCGAAACAGGCTGTCGCCGATCTCCATCCGCAGCATGTGGAACGCCATCAGGGCCTTGCCGTAGCCGA
>PMKG01000285.1:0-7169 GCA_003157675.1 Acidobacteriota bacterium | reverse complement strand
CCCCACCAGTTGTGCAGGATCTCGTGCGGGTACGACGAGGTGATGATGAACGGGAACCGGATGATGTCGTGACCGAGCAGCGTGAAGGTCGGCATGCCGTAACCGGTCTCCCAGAAGTTCTCGACCAGCGCGAACTTCCGATACGGATACGAGCCGATGAGCTCCCGGTACATCTCCAGGTACTGCGCCGTCGCCGCCAGGTACTTCCCGGCCAGCGCGTCGTCGCGATCGTGCAGGTAGGCGAGCGTCTCCACCGAGCCGGACGTGCCACGCCAGACATGGAGCGGGCCGCCGACCAAATCGATCTCATCCATCGGCCCGCCCGACTCCCACCGCGAGCCGCCACGATCGTCGCGGGAGGTCCCGTTGCCCTGCGAAATGACGTGCCAGTCGGGCGGCTGGGTGATGGCCAGGTCGAAGTCGATGAGGTCCTGGTTGAACGAGGGATACCAGTAGCTGGCCCCCGTCAGATAGACCCCCTCCGGGCCGATCACGCCGGCTGACTCCCGGAATCCGCGCGTGTACTCTTCCTTCTGGTCGGACAGCCCGAAGTCCATCGCGCCGCTGTACGAGATCGACAACGTCGCCTGGCCCGGGGCGAGCCTGGCCCGGTAGCGCTTGACGCCGATCTGGCGCGACGCCGCATCGCCCGAGCCGTTGAGGCCGAAGAAGGTCGAGGCGGCGCCGAGCGGCACTTCGACGGCGGCCGGCGTGGCGCTCGACACCTTCAGCGCGGCGTTCAGCACGAAGTCGACCACGCCGCTTGCGGGACGCGCAGCGAGCTGCACCCGGTCGGTGACCGTCAGCACGTGCGATTGCGGGTCGAGGCCGACCGTCATCGAGTGCCGGACGCGGCCTTCAGGTGCCGCAGGAGCGGCGGACGGTGTGCCCGAGACGAGCGCGACCAACACGACGATGACAGCCGCGCAGGCGGACCGGGGTGTCGAAGTCGGCATCTGGGAATTCTACCGGTTTCGGCCCGCGGCTCGCGACTGGCGACTGGCGGCCGTAATCCGCTGCCAGCGACTCCGTCTCCCGGCCTGCGTCCGTGATCCGCTGTCGGCTGCCCGCCGCCCCTACTCCCACCTGAACATGAGCACCGGCGGGACGAGCAGCAGGAAGCTGAGCACGATCAGGATCAGCATCAGCGGCAGGAACCACTTCGCCCACCGCTCCCAGGGAATCTTCGCGACGCCGAGCACACCCATCGTCACGGCCGCGGTCGGGAGGATCGGGTTGATGAACTCACAGAGCTGGTACGCGTAGACCGCCGTCTGGCGCGTGATGCCGACCAGGTCGGCGAGCGGCGCCATGATCGGCATGGTCAGCGCCGCCTGCGCCGTGCCGGAGTGGATGAAGAAGTTGATCACGCACTGGATGAGGAACATCACCTGCGCGATCACGGCACGCGGCAGCAGCGAGACGGTGCCCGATGCCGACGCCAGGATCGTATCCAGGATCTTCGCTTCCTGCGCGATGACCAGCAGCGCCCGCGCGCAGGCCACGATGAACACGACGCCGACCATGTCCTTGGCGCCCGCGACGAACGTGCGGGCGATCCGGCTCGGCCCGAGGCCGCCGGCGAACCCCAGCACGATGCCCATGCCGAGGAAGAGCATGGCGATCTGATCGATGTACCACTGCCACTTCAGCACGCCCACGACCAGCAGGACCATCGACGCCACGAACAGCGTGAGCGTCGCCACGTGACGGGCGTCCCACGGCTCGATCGTGGTGTGGGCGGCCGGGTCCACCGCCTCTCGCGCGAGGTCGATGTCCCGGACCGGGCTCAGCTCGGGGTTCCGCTTCACCCGCCGGGCGTACCACTCGACGTAGATGATCATCACCGTGGTGCCGACCACCCACGAGAAGAGCCGGTAGCGGAGGCCGGAGTAGAGCGGCAATCCGGCGATGCTCTGCGAGATCCCCACGGTGAACGGGTTGAAGAAGGCGGCCGCGAACCCGGCCGCCGACCCGAGGTACGGGATCGCCGCGCCGGTGATCGAGTCGTACCCGAGGCTCCTCGCGAGCGGGATGAAGATGAGGACGAACGGAATCGTCTCCTCCGCCATCCCGAAGATCCCGCCGCCGAGCGAGAAGATGGTCATCATCACCGGGATGAACATCCCGTCCAGGTACGGACGGCTGCTGATCGCCCGCGTCAGCCGCCGGATGCTGAACTCGACGGCGCCCGTCTCCTGGAAGATCGCGAAACTGCCGCCGATCATCAGGAGGAAGCAGATGAGCAGCGCGCCGTCGAGAAACCCCTTGATCGGCGCGTCGAGCACCATCTGCGGCCCCAGCATCACCTTGGGGACCACGTGGTAGGTGCCGGCCACCGTCACCGTGCGCGCGCCATTGCTCGTCTCCACCTTGACGCGCTGGTACTCGCCCGACGGAATCACCCACGACACGGCCAGGACGATGATCACCAGCGCCATCACGACGACGAGCGTGTGGGGCATGGGAAAGCGCTTCATTCGAACGTCCCCTTCACCACCACCTCGCCGTCGCGCATGAGCCACCGCCCGCGCGCGATGACGCCGCGGACCTCGAGCGTCCGCGGGTCGAGCAGGGCGATATCGGCGTCGGCGCCGGCCGCAAGCTGCCCCTTGCCCCGTAGCTTGAGGATGCGCGCGGGGTTCGACGTCACCACCTGCAGCGCCGTCTCGAGCGGGACCCGCTCGTGGAGGACGGCGTCTCGCACCTCCGAGACGAGGCTCGTCACGCGGCCGACATCGAGCCGCTGGAGCCGACCCTCGGCGTCGAACGCCGGCATGCTCCCCTGCCCGTCCGACGTGAAGGTGATCTGCAACACCTCGACGCCGGCGTCGATCATCAGGCGCAGGCCCCGGCTGCACTTGACCTCGCCTTCCTCGAGCCAGGCCGGCACGGTCGACGTCGTGAAGTCGACCAGGCCACCCGCCTTCGCCCAGGCGATCCCTTCCGCGAACAGCGCCGGATTGCGGTTGATGTGCGTCGGCAGGAACTGCGCCGCCGGGATCTCGGTCTCTTCGAGGATCCGGCGCAGCATCGAGAGGCCACGTCGGCCGTCCCCCACGTGGACGTTGACGATGCCGGCCTTGCCCGACAGGATTCCCCCGCGCCGGGCTTCTGAGGCGAGACGCGCGAACTCCTCGAAGGTCGGCTGCGTCGAACGGTGGTCGGAGAGCGCCACCTCGCCGACGCCGATCACCTTGTCGATGAGCAGCAGGTCGCGCTCGATGCTGCCCGTGATCGTGCGCGTCGGCACGGCGTAATCGCCGGTGTAGACGAACGTGCTCAGCCCCTCCTCGTCGAGTCCCCGAGCCTTGGCGACGAGCGCCGCCGGGCTGCGCGTCACGCCGTCGGTTCCCAGGCAGCCGACGACCGTCGTGATGCCCCCGCGGACGGCGTCCGAGAGGACGATCTCGGGCGTGCGCGTGGCGCAGCCTCCCTCACCGCCCCCGCCCGTGATGTGCACGTGCGCGTCGATGAGGCCGGGCACCGCCACGAACGACGAGGCGTCGACAATGGAGCAGTAATTCTCGGAGATGAGGATATCGGGCTCGATCCGGTCGATCCGACCACCGGCGAGCAGGATGTCGGCGCGCCCGACGGGCGCAGGCGCGAAGATGTCGGCGTTTCTGAGCAGCAGCATGTGTCGCTCCCGGAGTCGCGGCGCCGGAGCGGGAGTGTATCACGGGGCTCGAGCGGCGCGTCTCCATCAAAAAGGCGTTATTCGGCTTGACATGAAAATTCGATTCAGATTACGGCATATGTCCGTTGTTCATTTGCCATTAGCGGCTATCAGATGTATATTTTTCACGGAAGCCCTGCGCCATGCAGGCCGGTTCGGCCCCGAGTCCCCCGGGGGTTCGCGCCGGCCGGTGGCCGAAGACGGGCGTGATAAACTTTTTGGTTGTTCGGGCGGCTTAGTGAAGGGTTTTACTACCGCCTCCATCGAGGCGGATACGCAGCAGAGAGAGGGGATCATCCGTGAACAAGAAGGCATTCAACCCGTTCGAAATGGCGCAGGCCCAGTTCGACAAGGTTGCCGACGTCATCAATCTCGACGCGGCGACAAGGGATCTGCTCCGCAATCCGATCCGCGAATACTCGTTCGCGATCCCGGTCCGCATGGACGACGGCACCATGAAGGTGTTCCGCGGCTTCCGCGTCCAGCACAACGACGCGCGCGGCCCCGCCAAGGGCGGCATCCGCTTCCATCCGCACGAGACACTCGACACGGTTCGCGCCCTGGCGACGTGGATGACCTGGAAGTGCTCGGTGGTCGACATTCCGCTCGGCGGCGGCAAGGGCGGCGTGATCTGCGATCCGCACAACCTGAGCCAGCACGAGCAGCAGGCGATCTGCCGCGGCTGGATCCGCCAGATGGCGAAGAACGTCGGCCCGGTCAACGACGTACCCGCGCCCGACGTGATGACCAACCCCCAGCACATGCTGTGGATGCTGGACGAGTTCGAAGTGATTCACGGCGGCCGCTACCCGGGCTTCATCACCGGCAAACCGGTGGGCATGGGCGGCTCGCTCGGCCGCACCGAGGCGACCGGCTTCGGGCTGATCTTCACCGTCCGCGAGGCGCTGCGTGAGATGGGACTCAAGCTGGCCGACTGCACCGCGTCGGTTCAGGGTTTCGGCAACGTGTCGCAGTACGCCGTGCGCCTGTTCCGGCAGCTCGGTGGCAAGGTGACCTGCGTGTCGTGCTGGGACCAGGAAGACCAGGTCTCTTACACCTTCCGCAAGACGTCCGGCCTCGACCCCGACGAGTTGATGGGGATCACCGATCCGTTCGGCGGCATCGACAAGGCCAAGGCGCGGAAGCTCGGCTACGAAGTGCTGCCGGGCGACGCCTGGATCGAGCAGGAGGTTGAAGTCCTGCTGCCGGCGGCCATCGAGAACCAGATCACCGGCGAGAACGTGAACAAGATTCACGGCAAGGTGAAGCTCATCGGCGAGGGCGCCAACGGTCCGACGACGCCCGAGGCCGACAAGGTGATCGCCGAGCGCGGCATCTTCGTCATCCCCGACTTCCTGGCCAACGCCGGCGGCGTGACCTGCAGCTACTTCGAGCAGGTCCAGGGGAACATGAATTACTACTGGGAACGCGACGAAGTACTGGGCAAGCTGGACGTCAAGATGACGGCCGCCTTCAGCGCCGTGAGCGATTTGGCCCGCAAGCAGAAGCTCTACATGCGCGATGCCGCCTACGTGATCGCGGTCAACCGCGTCGCCAAGGCGTGCAAAGACAGAGGGTGGGTCTAGGAAGAAGGCTCAGGGCTCAGGGCTTCAGGCTCAAGGCCTGGTCCGTGTCGACGAGGGCGGCTCGAATGGGCCGTGGGCGGCGTCATCATCACCGTCGTGGTCGTCGCGCTCTTCAGCCGGCTCCTCGCGAGGACCGATGAACTCCAGCGGCACATCTACATCGACGGGGCCGCCATCGGCCTGCTGATGGCGCTGCCAGTCGCCATGGGCTACGCCCTCTTCGAGCGGTGGCTCCCCGCGTTGCGCGCAGTGGGTCACGATGGCGCTGCTGGTGCTCTGGTGGGTGGGCTGGCAGATCGCAGCGTTCCGGTACCGGTAGGCAGGGACGCCATGAGGAACACCCTGCGCGTCCTTCGTGCCGAACGTCGCTGGTCCCAGTCCGACCTGGCCCAGCGGCTGGGCGTGTCCCGCCAGACGGTCNNGGCGGACCTGGCCGAGCGGCTGGAAGTGTCGCGCCAGTCGGTAAACGCGATTGAAACCGGCAAATTCGATCCCAGCCTTCCGCTCGCCTTCGCGATCGGCCGCCTGTTCGACCAGCCCATCGAGCGGATCTTCGACGCGGACGGCGAGAACAGCTAAATGAGAGGCCGCGCTTCTGAGTCGCCCGCAGGGCCGGGCGCGTTGCTCGTGGGCCGCTCCGCAGGCCGGGAAAGCGTCCTCTGGGAGAAGCAGGCGGTCTTCGAGTCGAGGGTATCTCCAAGCGCTTCGGGAGCCAGCTCGCCGTCGACGACCTCGCCGTCGACGACCTGTCGTTCTCGGTCGCGGCGGGCGAAAGCGTCTCGGGATCGCGATGGCGCTGCTCACGGGACCGTCCTTGCTCGTTCTCGACGAGCCGATGAACGGCCTCGATCCGTTCGGCATCGCCGAACTGCGGAACTTCCTGCGGGCGCTGCCCGGCCGGACCGGCGCGAGCATCCTGATGTCGAGTCACCTTCTCGGCGAGATCGAGTAGACGTGCCACCGGGTCGTCTTCACCCGCCACGGGAGGCTGCTCGCCGAAGCGGACCTCGCTGGCGATCGGCCCGACGGCATGGTGCAGTGCTGGTTGCGGACGGGAGACGACCATCGACAGCCAGTACGGGATGGTCCGGGTGGGGTGCCACGAGCCGCCCACGCGCGTCGAGTACCTGCTGGGCAAGTGGTCTGGGATCGGCGCGCACATCGTGCTCTTCACGACCGCGCTCGTCGTGTCCGAACTCGCCTGGACGGGCCTCTACTCGGGGTTTCGCGGCATCCGCGCGGCTGATGTCGCGTCGATCGCACGGTTCGCCTTCGACCTGTCCGTGCTCATCCTCGCCATCAGCGTCGTCGCCATGGCTGCCGCCAGCTGCCGTCGCACCGTCGGCTCGGGCATCGTCACGGCGCTGATGGCGTTCATCCTGTTGGCGGTGATGACGATGCTCCCCTTCGACATGGTGTCCCCCGGTTCATCCTGTTTCGTTACTTCTTCTACCCTCTCCAGGTCCTCCCGGCGCAGTTCTCCCACGGTGGCGATTCACCCTTCCTCCGACCTTCGTTCCTCACGTCCTTCTACTCTGTCGCCGTGACCACGTCGGCGCTGTTCGCTGTACCGGCGGCCCTGTACTTCAGAAAGCGGGACATCGTCGAATAGACGGACGGGCACCCGACGCCTCAACGTCTCGCCGGGTCGAAAGACCCTGGCTACGTACGGCCCATGACGGGCGGGCTCGGGTTCGCGACGGAGCGTTGGCCGGTTGGAGATGCCCCGACGGGCGGGTGGCGCCGGGCGTCCTCCGCGACCGACGCCACGCGTGGCGTCGGTGTCCGACTTGGCCGTCGCTCGGCGCTCGGCCAAGCCGGGCGCGGAGCCTCCCCCCAGCGGGCCGAGCGCGTCGCCCGTGACAAGCGCTTTGCGCGCGAGGACGCTGGGGGATCCCGGCGAC
>PMKG01000454.1 GCA_003157675.1 Acidobacteriota bacterium | reverse complement strand
CGGTAATACAGATCCTCGCGGAACCGCCGCTCGTTGACGAACACTTCGAGCGGACGGTTCGTGGCCGAGACCAGCCGGAAGTCCACGTCGATCCCGACGCGCCCCCCAAGCCGCTCGACCTGGTGCTGCTCGAGCACGCGAAGGATCTTGGCCTGCGACACGAGGGCCAGATCGCCGATCTCGTCCAGGANNGAACGCCCCGCGCTCGTGGCCGAATACCTCGGCCTCGAACAGCGAGTCCGGCACCGCCGCGCAGCTCACGGCCTGGAACGCCCGCGACTGCCGCCGGCTGAGGTCGTGGATGGCCCGGGCTGCCACTTCCTTGCCCGCGCCGGTCGGCCCGAGGATCAGAACCGAGATGTCGGTCTTCGCGGCCGTGCGGATCGACTCGAGCACGAGCAGCATCTTCTCGTCGCGGCCGACGAGTTCCAGCAGTTTCCGGACCGAGGCGGGCTCGGCACGCGACGACTCGGCTGCCGGTGCCGCCAGAAACGCGGCCAGCGCACGCGCGGTCGCCGGATCAGGTGGCCGCGAGGCGGCAAAGCGGTTCACGCCGGGCTGCCCTCGCCGGACCAGGCCGCCGCCCATCAGCGACTCGAGGCAGCGCTCGACATCGACGCGCAGGCACCCGAGCGCGCCGGTCAGCGTCTCGAGCTCGAAGACCTGCTCCGGCTGGGCGTGCAGGAACCTCAGCAGTTCGGCGCGCAGCGGCGAGCCGATCAGCCACTGAAAACGCTGGGCTGCCGACGAGACCTGGCCGTCGCCGGACAGACACGAAGACGGCATCCTGGCGGATACAGGCATAAGCACAGACCGACCCACACTCCACCATTCTTATCGGTCGTGCCCGTAACTGCTTCAGTCTTGAGAGGAAAGCTCGAACCGAAGCTCCCCGAACCAGCTGGGCTGGTGGAAGTTGAGCGCTTCGCCGATGGGCGCCCAACTCGCCCAGTGGGGATGCGAGGTCTCGTCGCCGCACTTGAACGCGTTCCCATGCCACGCATGCCCGGCCACGGGGCGCACCTCCCCGCAATACGGCTGCATGATGGCAAGCGGCCACGACACTTCGACCCACCAGTCGAGCGGTCCGGCCTGCTCGGGATCCACCACGTCCGGCATGGAGTGCGTCACGCGGAGGCCGCGGGCCAGGGCCGGGTCGACGCACGTCCACTTCGCGAACCGGTCCGCGGTGCGAGTCGGGTCTTCGATGTAACGCAGAGAGAAGGCGCCGCCGCAGTTCACCTCGAGGGCGAAGTAGCCCGGCTGCGCGGTCGGCTGGAGGAACAGCTCCACGCAGCTGTCCTTGTAGGTGTCGCTGTCGTAGGCGGTGTGCACCGATCGGACATAACGGTCCTTCACCAGAAACAGGGCGTGCAGGTGCGACGCGTCGTAGAGCAACGCCGCCTCGGTTGGCGGACGATGGCTCGTGCTTCGGGGATGGAAGCAGGCGATCGGCATCGTGTCGGCCGCGCGCCAGGCCGCCCCCTGGCGCTCGCCGCGGTGCTCTGGCTCGACGGTGGCGCGACGGACGTAGTAGAGGGGCCGGCTCATCATCGCATTAAACCATGTGAGCCGACACTTCTGCCAAGGATCATCAGATAGAGCAGGGCTTCAGCCCTGCTCCACTGCGGTACGGCTCTCCTGGGATGTACCATGGTATGCACATGCCCCCCGCCCCAGCAGACAACCCCGGCCGCATCATGACGTTCCTGCTGATCGTGCTCGCCGTCTGGACGCTCATGCACGTCTACGTCGTGTCCCGGCTCTGGAATCTCCCCGTCAGCCCGTCGTCCGGATGGCACCTCGGCCTGTCGCTCGCCGGCGCCGCGTTCTGGTTGAGCTTTCCGCTCGCCCAATGGTTGTCCCGCTCCGTCGGGCGGGCCTTTCTGCCGCTCGACACGGTCGCCTCCGTGTGGGTGGGCCTGCTCTTCCTGCTTCTGGTCTGCCTGCTGGCCGCCGACGTCGTGACCGGCTTCGGCTGGCTGATGCCGTCGTTGTGGCGCCAGGCGCGCTGGCTCGCGGTCGCGGCGGCCTGCGTCCTGTCGCTCGTCGCCCTCGTGCAGGGGCTGCGGCCACCGGAGGTGCGCGAACACAGCGTCTGGGTGTCCGGCCTTCGACCCGAGTACGATGGCCTCCGAATCGTCCAACTGACCGATCTGCACGTCGGACCGCTGTTCGGCGCGGACTGGCTCCGTCAGCGCGTGGCGCAGGTCGACGCCCTCCGGCCCGATCTCGTGCTGGTCACCGGCGACCTCGTCGATCACGACGGCGTGGCGTCGGAGTCGCTCGCGCCGCTCTTTCGACACCTGCACGCGCGGCTCGGCGTCTGGGGCGTGCTCGGCAACCACGAATTCTATGCCGGGCTCGAACGGGCCGTCCGGATCTTCGACGCCTCGGGGATCACGCTGCTGCGGGATCGCGCCGCCGAGGTGGCGCCCGGCCTCGTCCTGGCCGGCGTCGATGACCTGTCGGCGCGACGTCAGTTCGGCGGCGACGGCCACCCGGTCGACCGCGCGCTGGAGCACCGGCCGGCCGGCGCCACGATCTTCATGTCGCACAGCCCGTGGCAGGTCGACCGGGCCGCCGAGTTGGGCGTCGACCTGATGCTGTCGGGGCACACGCACGCCGGGCAGATCTGGCCTTTCACGTACGTCGTCCGGCTGATGTATCCCTACGTCGTCGGACGATATGAGGTGAATGGGATGACGCTGCTCGTGTCCCGAGGCACTGGCTTGTGGGGGCCGCCGATGCGCCTCTTCCGACCCGGGGAGATCACGGCCATCACATTGCGTGGCCACTGACCGGCTTTGGTCTCTAGGCTCTGGGCTCTGGGCGGTGTCTGGCTCTGGGCCCTGGGCCGGACGCGGCCGAGAGCCTAGAGCCGAAAGCCGTTGCGCGCTAGCGCAACTTGACCGTCGCCAGCGCCGCCAGGGCGAGCATCCCCGAGATGATCCAGAGCCGGATGACGACCTTGGTCTCCGCGAGACCCGAGTGCTGCATCTGGTGGTGGAACGGCGCACGGTAGAACAGCCGGCGCCCCAGCCACTTGATGCCGATCTTGTCCTGGATCTGCGACGTCGCCGCTTCGACGACGAACAGGCCGCCGAGGATGAGGAACAGCGCTTCCTGCTTGAGCAGGACCGAGATGGTGGCGATGCAGCCGCCAATCGCGAGCGACCCGGCATCGCCCATGAAGATCTGGGCCGGGTGG
>PMKG01000138.1 GCA_003157675.1 Acidobacteriota bacterium | reverse complement strand
GGCGGCCATCTACTGCGCGGTGACGCGCATGACGCCGGCGGGCACGCCGGCTGGCGGTTGGTACCCCGCGGGGCGGGTGACGGTCGAGACCGCGCTGCGGCACTACACGCGCGACGCCGCCTACGCGAGCTTCGACGAAGCGATCAAAGGCACGCTGTCACCCGGCAAGCTGGCGGATCTCGTGGTGCTGTCGGACGACATCCTGACGATCGCACCCGCGCAGATCCTGAAGACGAAGGTGCTGCTGACGGTGATGGGAGGAAAAGACACCTACCGCGCGCCTGACGTTCGTTGAGAGAGCCTGCGGCCGGCCACCTCATCTTAGTCAGTTGACATCGGTCTTACATTGAATAAGACTCTCTCCATGACAGCGGAATCAGTCCCCACGCTCCCCGACAAGGAACGGCTCATCCTGGAGTTGCTCGTGTCCGGCGGAACCATGTTCGGGCTGCAGCTCGTCGAGGCCTCGCGAGGGCGCCTGAAGCGCGGCACCGTCTACGTCACGCTCGGACGGATGGAAGAGAAGGGGTACGTAGAGTCCGAGCAGGAACCGCGGACGCCCGGAGCCATCGGCCTGCCGAGACGCCTCTACCGGCCGACCAGCCTCGGAGAGCGTGCGCTGCGTGCGTGGTCGACGCTGGCGCGAGAGCTGGCGTGGGAGGGACGGCCATGAACCTCCCCGGGACCTGGCTGCTCGCTCTCCTGGCGCGCCACCTGGACGAGAAGACCGTGGAGTCCATCCTGGTGCCCACATTCGCGGACCTTCAGCACGAGACGCTTCGCGCCGGGACAAATGTCCCGCGCCGGTGGGTTGCGCTCGTTCGCGGTTACGCCGCCATCGTCCGACTCCTGTTCGGGCACGGTCTCCTCTGGAGGTCGCAGATGCGAAGGCTGATCGGCGTTCTCGTCCTGGGTGGCGTCGGCGCGGCGCTCGTGGTCTTCCTCGACTTCGCGGCGGACACCCGAGTCGGGCTTGGCGCCTTGTTCCTGGTCGTGATGGTCTCATCGGTCGTGTTGCGCGTCTCGAACGCGGGCTGCAGCTATCGCCGGGTCTTCGTGAGCTGCCTCGGCGCCGGGATGATCGTGGCCACGGCGCTCTGCGTGTGGTTGGTGCTCCCCTACAACCGCTTGCCGCACTCGCGGTACGCCTACGCGGTGTTCTTCGTGTCTCTGATGGGTTCGGTCGGACTCGGGAGCGCGCTCATCGCCGCCGTCGCGAGCAAGCCGACGGCGGGGACGGAGCCGGTCTACCAGCGCCGACTGCGGCACGTGGCGATCGCAGCCGCGGCGTTTGCCGCCTGCTTCGTCGTCAGGACCATTCTGGGCGGTGCGCAGGCGCGGGCGTTCTGGAATGTCGTGATCATGCCGACCTATGCGGCCTTCGTGACGTTCTTCTTCGCCGCGTTCGCGATCGCGGTCTACCTGCCGGTCATGATCGGCGCGCGGCGGGCGCTGCCTCGTCTGGCCACGAGACTCCCGCTCGCGATCATCGGCGCCGTGCTGTTTCCGATCCCGCTCCTGGGGATCCCCCTCCTCCAGCCGGACTCGCCGTGGCCGTGGCACTTCTATCTCCCCTCACCGGGCGTGCTGCTTTGGATGTCGTTCCCCTACGTTGTCGCGGGTGCGGTGCTGGGTTGGCTGCTGGCGGGGCGACGACACCAATCGGCGGGCGCCGCTTCGTAGAGACACGAAACCCGGTGGAAGGCCGCGCGCGCGGCCTTCCACCGTTCCTCCTACTTCCCTGCCTCGGTCGCGCGCACGAAGCTCGCCACGTCGTCGTGGAACTGCTTCAGCACGCCCTCGTTCACGTACACCATGTGCCCCGCCTCGTAGTACTTGTAGCTGATGTTCTGCTGCAGGTTCTGCGGGATGGGCAGGTGGCGCATCTCGAAAATTCCCTCGAAGAAGGGGGTGGCCAGGTCGTAGTAGCCGCCCGCGACGAGCACGTGCATCTTCGGGTTCGCCTTCATGGCGAATGCGAGGTCCGTCATCACGTTGGTCGCGCCCTCGGTGAACGGCGGTCCGCCCGGCGGTTTGTGCCGCAGGTCCCACATGAAATTCCCGTCGGCGTACGCGCTCGGCTTGTAGGTCCAGTCGCGGCCGAACTTCAGCTCGTTGCGCAGGTACTGGTTGATCGCGGTCATGTAGGCCGACGAAATGGCGTTCGACTGCGGATCGTATTCCGCCGACTCGGAGAGCGGGTCGAGGTCCGGCCCCTGGTAGCGCGTGTCGAGCCTGCCGGTCGTCAGCCCCTCGGGGTCCTGCAGGATCTTCGAGAACGGCCCGCCCTCGACGCGCAGGTTTGACTTCAACAGGTACGCCACCGGCAGGCCGGTGTACTCGTGCAGCTTCTCGGCGATCGCCTGACGCCGCGCGTCCGGCAGTTCGGAGCCCTGGAGCAGCGCCGACGCGTACTCACCGAGCGCGAAGTTCTCGACCTCGGTGAGGAACGGCTGGAGCGCCGGCGGCTGTTTCGGCAGCTTCTTGTGATAGAAGGCGGTCGCCGCGTAGGTGGGCAGCGCGACCGCGTAGGCCTGGTCCACGCCGGGGTTCCAGCGCGGCCCGTCCACCGAGTTGTCGAAGCTCAGGATCGTCGAGAGCAGCACGACGCCGTTGAGGTCGACGTTCTCGAGCATCGCGCTGATCACCGCCGAACGCGGCGTGCCGTACGACTCGCCAAAGAGGTACTTGGGCGAGTTCCACCGGTCGTGCTTGGTCAGGAAGCGGCGGATGAAGCGCTCGAAGGCGTGCGCGTCGGGGTCCACGCCGTAGAAGGCCTTCTCCTTGTCCTTGCCCATGATCCGGCTGAAGCCGGTGCCGGGCGCGTCGATGAAGACGAGGTCGGCCACGTCGAGCAGGCTGTACTGGTTCTCGACGATGGTGTACGGGGCGCCTTCCTTGTGCTCGGTATCCGGCGTCACGATGCGCCGCGGTCCGAACGAACCCATGTGCAGCCACATCGTCGACGAGCCCGGCCCGCCGTTGTAGAGGAACATCACCGGCCGCGTTTCCGGGGCCGCGTCCTTCTTGAAATAGGCGACGTAGAACATGCGCGCCGTCGCCGGCGCCTGGTCCGGCTTTGCGGGGTCAGGCGGAGCCATCTCCGCGTCGGGCAGCCAGCGGCCGTCGAGACCCAGCATCCCGTCTACCGCCTCGGTCGACCCGACCGTGATGGTGCCGGCCAAGGCGCGATACACGATCTTCTGCCCCCCGACGGTGACCGCGCTCTCGGTGATCGAATCCGGCTGCGCTGCCGACGTCGCAGGCTCGGCCGGTTTGACCGGGGCCGCCGCCTTCTCGGCCGCCTTCATCTTGTCCTGCTGCCCCGGCGGCTGCGCCGCGACAGGACGCGCCATCCCGAGGCCGAGCAGGACCGCGCCGAGGACGAATGCCCCGAATGCCTTCCCCACGTGATGCATGACGTACTCTCCTTGTTTCGGACCCGCGACCTCGGCTGGCGCACACGACGCCGTCTGTCTGGCGCACCGCCGCTTGCCGCGCATCCACGGTGGGGCCACCTGGCAGAAGGCCGGATGCCCCCACCTCTCGTTATAGGCCGTCTCAGCAGGACAGCGCAACTGCGGAGCGCTGTACGGTTCTTCCCAGGGTGCGGGCAGCGGGAGTAGGGTCCGGCGTCTCCGGCCCTTGATCCTCCGGCTCATGTGGATAGAATGACCGGGTGAAATGGATAACGGCCCTCCTCCTGGTGGTCGCTTCGGCCGCACCCGTGGCAGCTCAGGACACGGCGGATCCCGCGACGGGCGAGAAGATCTATCCGTTCATCCTCAGGGATTCTCCGGCGCGCCTGTTTACGATGCGGCAGATGGATGAGGTCTCCCTGAGCACCTACCGGCTCTTCTCGGACGTGCTCAACAAAAACCTCACACCGGNNGTCGTCCTCTTCTTCCATGGCCTGACGCACGAGGAAGCGCACCGATCCATCCTCGTCGGGGAGGACATCGGCTCGGTCGCCCACCCGTTTCAACTCGCGGACCGCGGGGGATACGTTACCGGCGTCACCGACGCCACCCTCGAGAACCTGCGCGACACGAAATTCCCCACCTTCATTCGTCTCCACACGGCGGGCTTCGAATCCGACTACATGCTGGCCACGAGGGAAGAGACGCTCATGTCGCAGGGCGACGAGAGCTACAAGAATCTGGCCGTGGAGTACCTGGCCCGCAAGGCGGGCATCATCCGGTATTTCACCGAGGGCATCTTCAAGTACAACACGGACGACGCGGAGGAGGCCAACGAGCTCGATCGAGACGTCGTCGGGAACGATCTCTACGGCGCCATCCGCCACCTGTTCCGCCCGACCATGCCGTACACGCGCTACACGCGGTACGCCGACCTGACCGACGAGGAACTGGGCTACCTCCACCGAGTGCAGTACCGGACCTTCCTCAACCTTGCCAACGCGAACGTGATCGGGGTGAACAACTTCCGCGTGTCCGACGGGGTCAGGCTCAATGTCGGCTTGGGACACTGCATGGGGCCGTTCGGCGACTTCATCGATCAGAAGGTCTGGCTGGCCGTGAAGGGGAAGGTGAAGATCAACGGGTATCTGCGCGAGTTCGAGAACCGCAACCGCTGGTTCTACGGGGCCGGGGTCGGCGTCAGCGACTATCCCGTGGCCGGGCGCGTGGTCGTGTCGGCCGCGGTGCACTACTGGAACCAGCCTGTGGACCTGAGCTTCAACGCGCTCGACGGCCGGCCGGGAGGAGCCGTCGATGTGACCGGCCGCTACAAGGTGCCCATCAGGCACAGTACCTGGCTGCGGTACCTCTCCTTCGACGTGGGCGCGATCTACAAGACCGCCGGCTTCCTGCCGGAAGAGCTGGCTCTGGGTGAGCACTTTGGCGTCCGGTTCGGCCTGAGCCTGATCACCCGGGGCGATTGAGGGAACCGGCTCGCCAAATGGGTAGGTGCACGGTGCCCAGCCGTTCGTTCATCTGCTCTCTTCCGACAGCGAGTACAGAAAGCGCCCGACCACCACATCCGGGTGACCGGGCGCTTGAAGTCGAGACGGTGAATGTCGGTCGCCTACTTCCGCATCCGACGACGAGCCGTTCTGACCAGGCCGATAAGGCCCGTGCCAAGCAGGAGCAGCGAGGCGGGTTCGGGGACAGCGGTCGGAGTGTTGACGCTCACCGAAAACT
>PMKG01000323.1 GCA_003157675.1 Acidobacteriota bacterium | reverse complement strand
GAAGATGGCGGCCGCCGAGGCGCTGTGGCAGACGGAGAACCCGGCCTCGATGTCGCTCTTCACCTGGGGCAACGAGCCCGAGAAGAAGGACGTGTTCGCCATCCGGGTGCCGGGGCTGCTCAGCTTCCTTGCCCACAACGAGTTCACCGGCGAGGTAAAGGGGATCAAGGACCTGCAGACGCAGTACGAGCGGCAGTTCGGCCCCGGCGACTACTCGCCGCCGGTGATGTGGACCTACTGGACGTTTCGCGGGATGGTGGGCGCCGGCGGCTTGATGCTGCTGCTCGCGGCGTGGGCCTCGCTGGCCGTGATGCGGGATCGGATCGGCGGCAGCCGCGCGCTGCTTGCGGCGCTCGTCCCGGCGCTCGCGCTGCCCTACATCGCCAACTCGACCGGCTGGCTGTTCACCGAGCTTGGCCGCCAGCCGTGGATCGTGTTCGGTCTGCAGAAGACGGCCGCTGGCGTCTCGCCGGCCGTGAGCGTCGGCGAGCTGCTCGTCACGCTGGTCGGCTTCACACTCATCTACGGCGTCCTGATGGCCGCCGACGTCTACCTCCTGAAGAAGTACGCGACGGCCGGCTTGCCCGTGGAGGCCCCGGAAGCGCCAGGACCCGCGGCGACGGCCGCCAACGCGTAAGGAGGACATCATGTCCATCGATCTCAACACGCTCTGGTTCGTTCTGATCGCGGTCCTGTTCATCGGCTTCTTCGTGCTCGAGGGGTTCGATTTCGGCGTCGGGATCCTGCTGCCGTTCCTCGCGCACGACGACACCGAGCGCCGTCGGATCATCGCGACAATCGGCCCCGTGTGGGACGGCAACGAGGTGTGGGTCCTGACGGCCGGCGGGGCGATTTTCGCCGCCTTCCCCCACTGGTACGCGACGCTGTTCAGCGGTTTCTACCTGGCGCTGTTCCTGATGCTCGTGGCGATGATCGTGCGCGGCATCGCCTTCGAGTTCAGGAGCAAGGACTCGCACCCGGCCTGGCGCGCGACGTGGGACTGGATGATCTTCGTCGGCAGCGCCGTCCCCGCGCTGCTGTGGGGCGTGGCCTTCGGCAACCTGCTCAAAGGGGTGCCGATCGACGCCAGCAAGACGTACGTGGGCGGCTTCTTCAACCTCCTCGGCCCCTACCCGCTCGTCACCGGCCTGGCCTCGCTCGCCGCCTTCACGACGCATGGCGCGATCTTCCTCGAGCTGAAGAGCGAGGACCCGATCCGCGCCCGGGCGATGCAAGCCGTCAAGCGCGTCGGCCCGGCGGCGACGGTGCTCATCGCGGTCTTCGTCGTGGCCACCTATCTCTGGACCGACTCGTTCACGCGCCTCGGCATCAACCCGGGCCTGGTCCCCGTCGCGGCCGTGGCCGTCATGCTCGCCGCCGGCCTGTTCGTCGCGCGCCGGGCGATGGGCTGGGCGTTCGTGATGACGTGCCTTGCCATCGCGCTGGCCACGATCACGATCTTCATGTCGCTCTACCCGCGCGTCATGGTGTCGAGCCTCAATCCGGACTGGAGCCTGACGATCTACAACGCGTCGTCCACGCCCTACACGCTGAAGGTGATGAGCATCGTGGCGTTCCTCTTCGTGCCGATCGTCCTCGTGTATCAAAGCTGGACCTACTGGGTGTTCCGCAAGCGAATCGGCGCCCGGACGAAGCTCGAGTACTGAGGTCGTCATGATGTTCGAGCGGCGGCCGCTGCCCGCCGGGCCGACCGGCCGCCGTGCTCTCATCGCCGCCGTCGCGCTCGGCGTGGCCTCGGCCGCGCTGGTCGTCGTCCAGGCCGTCCTGCTGGCGCGCGTCATCGCCGGCACCGCTCGGGCCGGCTCGTCGCTCGCATCGCTGGCGCCCATGCTGGCCCTGCTGGCCGGTGTCGCGGTGCTGCGCGCCGCGGCGTCGTGGGCGTCCGACACGGTGGCCTCCCGCGGCGCCGCCGCCGTCCGACTGGCGCTTCGAACGGCTCTCACCTCGAAGCTGCTGGCGCTCGGCCCGCGGTTCGTCGCAACCGAGCGGACCGGCGAGCTGGTCAATACTCTGGGCGCCGGCGTCGAGTCGACCGACGCGTACGTCGCCCGCTACCAGCCGCAGTTCGCCCTTTCCTTCCTCGTGCCGATCCTGGTTGGCGCCGCGGTCCTTCGCGCCGACCTGCTCTCGGGCCTGGCCCTGGCCGCAACCTGGCCGCTCATCCCGCTGTTCATGTATCTCATCGGCGGCATGGCCCGCCGACGCTCCCAGGCACAATGGACGGCACTGTCGAGGATGAGCGCTCGGTTCCTCGACACGGTCCAGGGGATTGCGACGCTCGTGACACTGGGCCGGGCGGACGACGAGGCCGCGGTCGTCGCGTCGACGAGCGAGCGGTTCCGCGTCGTGACGATGGAGGTGCTGAAGGTCGCGTTCCTGTCGGCGCTGACACTCGAGTGGCTGGCCACGCTCGGCACCGCCGTCGTCGCCGTGGAGCTCGGCCTTCGGTTGCTCGTGGCGCGCATCACCTTCGAGGCGGCGCTGTTCATCCTCGTCGTGACGCCCGAGTTCTACCGCCCGCTGCGGGCGCTCGGCGCCGCGTTTCACGCCGCGATGACGGGCCGCGAGGCTGGTGAGCGAATGTCGGAGCTGCTGGACCAGCCGCCGCCGCAAGTGATCGGCGCGGCGGTGGCAGATCCGCAACTCGACGCGGAAACGGTCGCCCGGACCGACCTCGTGTTCGACGACGTGTCGTTCCGCTACTCGCCCGACCGTCCCGCCGCGCTGGAGCGCGCGTCGTTCTCCGTCGCGCCGGGCACGACCGTCGCTCTGCTCGGCCCGAGCGGCTCGGGGAAATCCACGATCGCGCACCTCGTGCTCCGGTTCATGGAGCCGGACTCCGGCCGCCTGCTCGTCGGCGGCCATCCGCTTGGCGCACTCGACGCCGACGCGTGGCGCCGCCAGGTGGCCTGGCTGCCGCAGCGGCCGCACCTGTTTCACGGCACCGTGCTCGACAATCTCAGGCTCGCCCGGCCAGACGCCTCCGACTCCGACGTCGAGCGCGCCCTCGTCCTCGCGCACGCCGACCGGTTCGTCCGCGCGCTGCCGGGCGGCCTGCGCGCCGGGATCGGAGAGGAAGGATCGCGGCTGTCCGGCGGCGAGGCCCAGCGCCTCGCTCTCGCTCGGGCGTTCCTGAAGGACGCCCCGTTCCTCGTCCTGGACGAGCTGACTTCGCACCTCGATCCCGAGAACGACGCGCTGGTGTCGGACGCGGTGCGGGAGCTTGCCCGGGGGCGCACGGTCCTGCTCATCGCCCACCGCCTGACGGCGGTGTCGGGCGCCGACCACGTGGTGGTGCTCTGCCGCGGCCGGGTCGCCGAGCAGGGCATGCCGTCCGCGCTCGCGGCGCAGCGCGGGCTGTACGCGCGGATGCTGACCGCGGCGGAGGGGGCTGTATGACGCGCCCCGTCGCCCGCCTTGCCCGTTTGCTCGCGCGGCAGTGGCGCCTGTTCCTGCTGGCCGCGGTGCTGGCGGCCGGCACGACCGCGCTCGGCGTCGGCCTCATGGGCACGTCGGGCTGGCTGCTGGCAACCGCCGCAGGGCTGCCCGGCATCGCCGCGCTGCAGGTGGCGATCGTCCTCGTCCGCTTCTTCGGCATCGGCCGCGGGCTGCTCCGCTACCTGGAGCGCCTGGTCTCGCACGACGCGACGCTGCGGTTCCTGTCGAAGCTCCGCGTCCACGTCTTCGAGGCCATCGTCCCGGCGGCGTTCTCGCTGTCCGCCACGCGCCGCAGTGGGGATGTCCTCGCGCGCCTCGTGGAAGACGTGGACACGCTGGACCGCCTCCCGGTCCGCGTGCTCATCCCCGCCCTCGGGGCGATTCTCGTCGGCGGCCTCCTGGCGGGCCTCCTGCTGCCGTTCGGAGCGGGCATGACGCTTGCGGCGCTGGCCGGTCTCGCGGCGGCGGGCGTCGCGATGCCACTTGTAGCGGCGGCGGCCGGCGCGCGGGCTGCGAGCGACACGGTGAACTTGCGGGCCGATATGCAGTCCGCGCTGGTTGACGGCGTCCAGGGTGTGGCCGACCTGGTGGCGCTCGGTCGGGCGCAGGACCACGTCGAGCGCGTCTCGGCGCTGGGCGGGTCCCTCGGGTCGGCGCAGGCGCGCTCCGCGTCCGCCTCGGCTCTGGGGTCGAGCCTCGCCGGCCTCGCCGCCGACCTCGCGGTGGTCGCGGTCCTCGCGCTCGGCGTCCCCCACGTCGGGCTCGGCGGCCTGACCGTCGTGCAGTTGACCGCGATCACGCTCGTGACGCTCGCCGCGTTCGAGGCCGTCCTCGGGCTCCCGTCGGGCCTCCAGGAACTGGGCGCCACGAGCGCCTCGGCCAGGCGGATATTCGAACTGACCGACGCGCCTCCGGCCGTCGTGAGGCCGTCTGCGCCGACGCCGGTACCGGATCCGCCAGTGGTCGAAGCGTCCGCTCTCACCTTCACCTATCCCGGTTCGAGCCGGGCTGCCATCACCGGCGTGAGCTTCCGGCTCGCTCCGGGCCGTCCCGTCGTCATCGTCGGCCCCAGCGGCTCGGGCAAGTCGACCGTCGTCGCCCTGCTGCTGCGACAGATGGAGCCGGGCGGTGGCGACCTGCGAATCGGCGGCGTGGACGTGCGCGCCTGCGACCCCGACCAGGTGCGCTCGCGCATCGCCGTGGCCGCGCAGCGGACGCACCTCTTCACCGGCACTCTCCGCGACAACCTGCTGATGGCGCGTCCGTCGGCTAGCGACGCCGAGATGGTCCGCGCCGCCACGCGCGCCCGCCTGCACCATGTCGTCATCGCCTGGCCGGGCGGCTACGACACCTGGATAGGCGAGCAGGGCTTGCAGTTGTCGGGGGGAGAACGCCAGCGGCTGGCGCTGGCGCGCGCGTTCCTGAGGGATGCGCCGGTGCTCGTTCTCGACGAGCCGACGGCCAACCTCGACGCGCTGACCGAGCGCAAAGTGATAGAAGAGATCTGGCGCGCGTCGGCCAGCCAGGCCACGTTCGTCGCGACGCACCGGGTGACGCGCATTGCCGGCGAGGCCGAGGTGCTGGTGCTGCGGGATGGCGAGATCGTGGAGCGCGGGCGGGCCGCCGAGCTGCGCCGCGCCGCGGGCTACTTCCGCCAGATGCTGGACCTGCAGCGCGCGGCCGAGGCCGTCGATCAGTTCTGACGTCGGAAGGGGTCGGAGCCGCTCCGACCCCTTCCGAGAACCAGGGACGTCAGCCGTGCGTCCCTATTTGCCGATTACGAGGATCGAGAACGAGTCGGGCAGCATCGGCCCGCGGCCGCCTCGGCGCGCCCCGGCCGGGTTGTTCGGATCGGGGGGCGGAGGCGGTGGCGCCGGACCAAACTCGGCCGCGTCGCTCAGGATCCGGTTCGTCTTCGTGTCGAGCGTCAGGCACTTCGCGCCCGCCATCGTCTGGAAGTTCTGCTCCACCTCGAAGCTGGTCGGGCTCTTCTCCTTGACGATCGTCATCGTCCCGTTGCCGTGGGAGCTGAACGCTTCCATTGTGGCCGGGTTGAATACGGCGCCGTCCGAACCGCCCGCGAGCGGCAACGTCGTGATGACGTTCCCGTTCTTCGCGTCGAGCACGATCATCACCGGCTGCGCCGGCGTCACCGGCGGATTGCCGGATTGACCGCACGCCGCGAACAGCACCTGGTTCTTGACGTCGAGCGCCAGGCCATTGCACCGGCTCCCCTTGTCGCCGAACTCGTAGTGGGCGGTCACCTTCATCGCGGCGGCGTCCACCACCGCCACGTTGGCCTTGTCCTGGATGACGACGTAGAGGTGGCCCTTACCGTCGCTGACCGCCTGCTCGGGCGCGCCGCCGAGGTCGACGGTGCCCAGCACCTTGCCGTCTTTCGCGTCGATCACCGTTGCGTCGGCCGTCGGATGGCTGAACACGTAGACCCGCTGGTTGAACGGGTCGGCGTAGATGCCGTCCGGCCTCGACTTCGCGTCGATCTCGATCGTCTTGATCGGCTTCAGCGTCTTCGCGTCCCACATGGCGACCGGCGAGCTGCTGGCGAAGCCGTGGCCCGACCTGGCGTCTATCGCCGCGCCGTTGGCGCGGATGTCCGGAATCTCGGTGACCGGCGCGAGGGTGTCGAGGTCGAAGACGGTGACGCGGCCAGGTTTCGGGTTGTCGCCCTGCACGGCGCCGCGCGGGATGTAGAGCCGGCGGTTGGCGACGTCGGCGTAGATGTAGTCGAATCCGCCGAGGCCGCCGACCTTCGCGGTCTTGAGTACCGAGTACGGCCCGGCGCTCTGCTGGGCCGGCTGGGCGAGCAGGATGGCCGCGCAGACCACCACCACGGCCGCTAACGCGAAACACGTTCGTCGCATGTCGTTGCTCCTGTTCAGCGTGCGGCTGGCTGCCGCTCCACGACCATCATCACGAACGACCCTGGGATCATCGGCGGCCGCACCCGGCCGCCCCCCGTCGCTGCCGGCGGCGGGCCGAACTTCGCGCCCGGGAGGAAGATCCGATGCGTCGTCGGGTCGAGTCCCATGTTGCGCGATGCTTGCGCCGTCTGCACGGTCTCGACGACGTGGTAGGCGTCGGGACCGTCCTGGTGGATCACCGTCAGCGTCCCGTCGGCGCTCGAGGCAAAGGCGTCGCCCGTGGCGGGATCGTAGCCGGCGCCGTCCACGCCCGTCCCGATCGGCAGCGTGGCGACCACCTTGCCGGCCTGGTAGTCCGAGATCGCCATGACCCCGCTCCGACAGCCGCTGAACAGCCGGTGATGCGCGACGTCGATCGCCATGGCCACGGGCTGCTTGCACGGCGCGGTAGACCATCGACGCGCGACGTTCAACTGCTTCGCGTCGATCTCCACGACCTCGCTGGTGTCGGTGAGGTTCCCGTAGACCTTGCCATCGCCCGCCGAGGCGCCGTATTCGGGCTTGCCGCCGAGCGGGATGTTCGTGACGAGCTTTCCCGCATCCGGATCGATGACGGTCGAGGAATGCGCGTCTCCGTTGAAGGTGAAGACGCGATTCGACGCGGCGTCGTAGATGACGGCGTCCGCGTCTTCGGCCGCCGGAATGCTGCCGAGCACCTTGAACGTCTTCAGGTCGAACATGCGCACGGTGCCGTCGTTGCCGGACGTGGCGAAGCCGTGGCCGGCCTTACTCGCGAGTGCCACGCCGTGCGCGCCGTCGATACCGGCGACCTCCCCAAGGAGCTTCCCGTCGTTCGTGTCGACGACCATCACGCGATTCTGACGGCCGATGAAGACCCGGTGCTGCGGCGGGTCGGGCACCACGTAATCCCAGCTGCCGTCGCCGCCGACCGGGTACGTATGCGTGATGCGATAAGCCGCCGGCGCCTGCGCCAGCAAGGGGAGGTTGACCATCAGGGAATTGGCCGCCAGTGCGAGTGCAATTGCCGTGCGCGTCATCGTGCCAGCTTAGGCCGGGGCAGTCTTCCGGCGCAAGCTCGCCGCCAGCGGGCGCGCCCGCTGCGTCGCCGGACCACGCTTCCCGATCCAGCAGCAACCCCTGGATGCCCCCCACTCCCCGCTGCCCCGGGGATGTCCGCTACAGCGGC
>PMKG01000080.1 GCA_003157675.1 Acidobacteriota bacterium | reverse complement strand
CAGGTCTGACTGCCGCGCGAGCATGGCGGTGCCATGTCCTGCGCCGTTCAGGATCCGCAGATCGCGCACGCCGGGTCCCGATTGGGAAAGCTGCCGGGCGGAGTTGGCCGAGTAGTTGTCCTCCTGGCTCGCCACGAGGAGCGCCGGCCGGTCCCCGTACTTCTTCATCGCCGCCTCGGGCCGGAGCCCGCGATAATCGATGCCCGGCGACAGTAGCGCGAGCGACCGCACGGTCGGGNNGATGTCGTCGTCGAGCTGGCCGGCGTAGTCGATGTCGCCGAGGGGGCTCGTCTCGCCGTGGCCGCGCAGGTCGATCGCGAGCGCCACGAATCCGGCATCGGCCAGTCGCGTGGCGACCGGCTGCCAGTCCTCGCGGCTCCGGCCGAGCGCGTGCAGCAGGAGGACGGCCGGTCCCGTTCGCGCCGGCAGATAGAGCGACCCGGCGATCGTCACACCGTCGTCGGTGCGGAACGTCACGTCCTGCACCTGCGCGGCCCGGGCCTGCACGGCGGCCACCGCCATCAGCGAGGCGAGCAGGAGGGGCCGCCCGATCACCGCGGCTCCAGCAGCGCGACCATCTCGCGAACGGCCCGCTCGAGGCCGACCAGCGCGGCACGCGCGATGATGCTGTGACCGATGTTCAACTCGACGATCTCGGGCGTCGCCACGATCGGGCGCACGTTGACGTAGGTGAGACCGTGCCCGGCGAGGACCTCGAGTCCCTGGGAGGCGGCCTCGGCGGCAGCCCGGCGGACGGCGTCGAGGCGTGCGGGGCGGTCCGCCGCGGACGCGTCGGAGTAGCCGCCGGTGTTGATTTCGATCGCCCCTGCACCGACGCCGCGCGACGCCGCGACCTGTGCCAGATCGGGGTCGATGAAGATACTGACGAGGACGCCGGCGGCCCGCAGCTTCTTCACGGCGCCTGCGACCGCCTTGCGGTTGGCGACGACGTCGAGGCCTCCCTGGGTGGTGAGCTCGTGCGGCTGCTCGGGAACCAGCGTGACCTGGTCGGGCCGGATGCGCGAGGCGATCGCGGTCATCTCGGACGTCGCGGCCATCTCGATGTTGAGCTTGGTCGCGACGACCTGCCGCAGCAGCTCGACGTCGCGCTCCTTGATGTGGCGCCGGTCGCCGCGCAGGTGGACGGTGATCCCCTGCGCCCCGGCCAGCTCGGCCATGAGCGCCGCTGCCACCGGCTCGGGCTCGCGCGCCTTGCGCGCCTCCCGGATGGTGGCGATGTGGTCGATGTTCACGCCCAGTCGCATGGTCGATTCCTCTCTCACCTCGGCGTCGCATCCGGCAGGCCGCCGTCGACAGGAATGGTCGAACCGGTCGTCGGCGTCTGGCGGGTGACGAAGAAGATCACGGCGTTGGCCACGTGCTTCGCGGTCACGCCGGCCTTCAGCAGGTTCCGACTGCGATAGTACGCCTCGAGCCCCGCCTCGTCGAGGCCGCGGGCACGCATCCGGTCGGGCCCGACCTCGGCCCACAGGCCGGACTTCCGGCCGCCGTCCGAGAACACCGCGTCGGGCGACACCATGTTGACGCGCACGTCGAGGTCGGCCATCTCCAGGCTGGCGATTCGGGCGAGCTGGTGCGCGGCCGCCTTGGTCGAGCTGTACGCGCCGAACTTCGCGCCTGGCGCGAACACGTTCTTGGTGGACACCAGCACGATGTCGCCGCCGGTCGCCTGCGCCCTGAAGTGGCGCGCGCTCTCGGCGAGGACCAGCAGCGTGCCCTCGATGTTCACGCGCTCGAGGCGCCGGAACGTCTCGAGGTCCATCTGGTCCAGCGGCGCGACGTGGGCGATGCCGGCGTTGACGATGACGACATCCACGCCGCCCCAGGTCGATGCGACGGCGCGGAATGCCGTCGTCACCGACGACGGGTCGGTCACGTCGAGCGGCACGCCGACGATCCTCGGACCGAACGTCGTCGCCAGCTCGGCTACCAGGCTGTCGAGCGGCTGGCCCGGGAGGTCGGTCGCCGCGACCAGGCACCCTCTCTCCAGCAGCCCGCGACACACGCCCGAGCCGATCGCCCCGGCGGCGCCGGTGACGAGCGCCACTTCGCCGGACAGGACCCCCAAACCCCGCTCTTCGAGCTTGGCGTGCTGCAGCGGCCGGTATTCCATCTTGAACAGGTCGGCCTCGCCCAGGCCCTCGTACGCCCCGAACGCCGCGACCTTCGCCTTGACGGCGAGCGTCTGCGCGGTGATGTCGCGCGCGATGGTCGCCGACACGAGATCGGGCCCGGCGCAGAACGCCCCGAGGCCCGGCATCAGCACGACGCGCGGCAGCGGATCGAACGGCGCCATGCCGGCCGGCATCAACCCCGCGTGACGACCGACATACGCCTCGTAGCGGCTCGCGTAGTCGCGAAAAACCGCCTCCAGCTGCGCGCGAAGACGTGTGGAGTCCCCGTAGTCCGGCGCCTCGACGAACGCCGGCCACGCCTTGGTGCGGATCAGGTGGTCGGAGGTGAGCGAAGGCGTCGACGCCAGACCGCACGCGCCGGCTGCGTCGACGAACTCCAGCGTCTCGGCGGTGACGAGCGGCCGCACGATCATCCGCCGATGCGNNGGCGCGCGCAGGAACCTGGCCGAACGCGACGCCAGGTGGCGCTCGGCCTTCGTCACCAGCTCGATCATCGCCTCGTAGGACTCGCGCGCGTCCTCGCCCCACGTGACGATGCCGTGACGCGACCAGACCATGCCGCGGGCGCCTGGCTGCCGCTCGACGGCATCGGCGACGGCGCGGGCCAGCAGGAATCCCGGCGCGACGTAGGGAAGCACGATCACGTCGTCGCCGAGCAGTTCGCGCACG
>PMKG01000180.1 GCA_003157675.1 Acidobacteriota bacterium | reverse complement strand
GCCGAGACGATGGTGGTGACGTGCCGCGCGAAGGCGAGCGACGATCGGTAGTCGATCGGCACCACCGCGATCCCGGAGGCGACGCAGCCCCAGAACGCGGCAATCCACTCCGGGCGGTTCTCGGACCAGAGGAGGNNCCCGTCGTCGTGGACGAGGAACTCGCACGAGGTCGAGCCGAGGTCCTCGAACACGTCGAGAAGCGTGTCGCGGGGCATGGAGGGATTCTACGCCGCGGCCCCGCCCGCCGGCTCTCATATAGAATGATTGGGTCGGGCCTGTGATGGGGGTTTCACTGCATGCGGATCTTTCTGACCGGAGCCAGCGGGTACGTCGGGACGGCGGTGTTGGACGCGTTCGCTCGGGCCGGGCACCAGGTGACCGGTCTCGTCCGCCACTCGGAGAGCGCGGCGAAGGTCGCCGCGCGCGGAGGNNACGCTCATCGCCGCCGCCCGTGCGGGAGACGCTGGACGGGCGAGGGTGCTGATCTACACGTCGGGGATCTGGGTGCTCGGTGCGACGGCGGTTCCGGTTGCGGAGGACGCGGCGGTGAACCCGGCCGCCATCGTCACCTTCCGTCCCGCGCACGAGCGGGCGGTGCTCGCGGCGGCCGGCGGCGGCCTGCGGACGGCCGTCGTCAGGCCGGGCATCGTCTTCGGCGGGTCGCGGGGGATCGTGGGCGACATCTTCCGCGACGCCGCCAACGGGCTCATCCGGGTGATCGGCACCGGCGAGAACCGCTGGCCGGCGATTTACGATCGCGACCTGGCGGATCTCTACCTGCGGCTCGCGCTGCACGCCGACGCGTCCGGCATCTTCCATGCGACCGACGAGACCGACGAGCGGGTCAACGACATCGTGGACGCGATCGCCGCGCACGCGCCGACGCCGCCCGACGTGCGCCGCNNTGCCGCTGAAGGAAGCCCAGGCGAAGATGGGGCCGTACGCGCTCGCGCTGGCGCTCGACCAGGTGGTGCGCAGCCCGCGCGCCCGCGCGCTCGGCTGGGTGCCGGCGGTGCGATCGATCACGGGGAACGCGGCGCGGCTGTTCGGCGAGTGGCGCGCCGGATCGGCGAAGGCCGGCGCGGACGGCGATCTGGGGTGAACGGCATGGACGACCTGGTTTCTCTCGACGACATCCGCGCGGCGGCTTCNNGGCGCGTTCAAGATTCGCGGCGCGTTCAACATGGCGTCGAGCCTCCCGGAACCTGCGCGGCGGGCCGGCCTGCTCACCTACTCATCGGGCAACCACGGCCTCGCGATGGCGATCACCGCCAGGCGCCTCGGCGTTCCGGCGGTCATCGTGATGCCGACAACGGCGCCGGCCGTGAAGGTGGAGGGGGCGCGCGCGCTGGGCGCCGAGGTGCTCTTCGAGGGGACGACGACGATCGACCGGAAGCTGAGGGGCGAGGCTGAGGCGGCGCGCCGCGGGATGACCATCGTCCCGCCGTTCGATCATCCGAACACGGTGGCGGGGCAGGGGACCGCCGGCCTCGAGATCCTCGAGCAGTGCCCCGAGGTCGCCACCGTCTACGTGCAGATCGGCGGCGGCGGTCTCATCTCGGGCATCGCCACCGCGCTCAAGCGCAGCCGGCCGTCGGTGCAGGTGGTGGGCGTCGAGCCGGTCGGCTCGGCGCGCATGACGGCGTCGCTTGCGGCGGGGAAGCCGGTCACCATCCCGATGACGCCGGGGATCGCCGACGGCCTGCTGGCCGTCCGGCCCGGCGACATCACCTTCCGCCACGTGCGGGCGTTCGTCGACCGGATCGTGACGATCGACGATGAGGCGATCATTGCGGCGCTGCGGTGGATCTTCGGCCAGGCGAAACTCGTGGCCGAGCCGAGCGGCGCGATCACCGTGGCGGCGGTGCTCGCCGACGCCGCGGCCGGGCGCCTCGACCCCCGCGGCCCGGTCGTGGCCGTCATCAGCGGCGGCAACGTGGAGCCGAAGGCGTTCACGGAGTACCTCAGCGTCCGTGTGTAGGGCGACCCCGTCCGTGTGTAGGGCGGGCCTTTAGGCCTGCCGGACCCGTTCGTGTGTAGGGCGACCCTTTAGGGTTGCCGCGCTCGGCGCTTCGTCTTCCGTTGGCTACCCGGGTCCCACATCTCCGAACACGCGCGGATTTCGTCCATCGAGAACACATCCGACCCGCAAAACGGGTACTCGCCGATCTCGCGCGCCAGCCCTGCCCGAACAGGATTGGTCACGATGTACCGGACCACTGCCACCACATCGTCCTCATCCCGCAGAACGTGATCATAGAAGCCCGGCTGCCAGAGACGCTCGCCCGTGCGGCGCTTGAACGCGTAGCCGGTGCGCTGCTTGGCATCGTGGACAAACCTCACCAGGTCGGACTCGACGGTGCGAGCCTCCGACAGCAGGTGCAGATGGTCGGGCATGAAGCAGTACGCCAATTGTGCGAAGCCGTAGCGCTCGGCGGAGTGACGGAATTGCCCGAGGGCCGGCGAGACCGTGTCCGCTGATGTGAAGACCGGGCGCCGCATGTGCACGCACAGCGTCAGGAAATACTGGCGCATGCCGGTGTACGAAAAGGCAGGAACGCGAGGTGGGTGCACGCCGAAGATGATTCAATCCGGATGCCAGGCGCCGGGCCTCGTCCGGCAGGCCTAAAGGCCCGCCCTACACACGGTCGCGCGGGTGTCGCATGGCAGGCCTAAAGGCCCGCCCTACACATGGTCGCGCGGGTGTCGCATGGCAGGCCTAAAGGCCCGCCCTACACACGGTCCTGCGCGTCGGCGATGATTTCCTGCGCGGCGGCGATGCCCTCCTCGGTCGTCGTGATCGCGCCGTCGAGCTGCCGTTCGTAGACCTGCCGCAGGACGCGCCCGACGTCCGGCCCCGGTTTCACTCCGAGCGCGAGCAGGTGACGGCCGAGTAGCAAGGGTTTCGGCGCCTCGTGCTCGACACCCAGGGTCCGGGCGCGCTCGACGAACCAGGTCATCGCCGTGCAGTCGAACGTCCCCGCGCGGCCCACGCAGTCGGCGGCCGCCAGCCTCGCGAGCAGCTCCAGGTCCACCTTCTGCGCCAGCCGCCGAAACGCCCCGTCGCCCACTTCGTCGCGCACCTTGTGCCACGCGCCCGGCTTGAGATGATGCGCCGTCAGGCCGAACACCTGCGCGCGCACGTCCACTCCGTCGATCGCGTGGACGTTCAGCCGATCGAGCAGGGCGCGGGCCGGTTCGACGCCGGCCTCCTCGTGGTTGTACGAACGGATCCGGCCGTCGAAGAAGGCGGTCGTCGCCGGCTTGCCGAAATCGTGGCAGACGGCGCCCAGCATGACGGCGATCTTCGCCCACCGCGGGAGGTCGTCGATGCGGGCGCGCGCCTGGTCGATGACCATCAGCGTGTGGACCCACACGTCGCCCTCGGGATGCCAGTCCGGCTCCTGCTCGCAGCCGACGAGCGCCGCCATCTCGGGGATCAGCGAGGAGACGACGCCGGCTTCACGCGCGAACTGGAAGCCGAGCGACGGGCGCGCGGGCAGCAGCAGCAGTTTCTCGAATTCGCCCCAGATCCGCTCCGGCGGCAGGTCGTCGAGCGGAATCGTCCGGCAGACGGCCATCGTCTCCGGGGTGACGGTCAGTTCGAACCTGGCGACGAACTGCATCGCCCGCAGCACGCGCAGGCTGTCGTCGCCGAAGGTGGTCGCGTCGACGAGCCGAAGCCGACGGGCATCGAGGTCCGACCGCCCGCCGCACGGATCCAGGTATCTGTCGATCAGCGGGTCGAACGAGATCGCGTTGATCGTGAAGTCGCGGCGCGCCGCATCGTCGATCTGCGAGCCCCAGACGTTGTCGCGCAGCACGCGCCCCGCCGTGTCCACCACATGGCTCTTGCCGGCCAGGTCCGAGCGCGACGGCTTGTCGTTGCCGCTGACCTGCTCGGTGGCCGCGGCGTCGACCATCGCCCGAAATGTCGACACCTCGATCACCTCGGACAGCCCGCGGTCCTGGCGGCCGCGCCCGAACACCACATGCACGATGCGAAACCGCCGTCCGATGATGAAGGCCCGTCGGAACAGCGCCTTGACCTGTTCCGGCGTGGCGTTGGTCGCCACGTCGAAGTCCTTGGGCCGCATGCCCACCAGCAGGTCGCGCACGGCGCCGCCGACGATGTAGGCCTCGTACCCGGCCTGAGTCAGGGTGCTGACGACCTTGACCGCGCGCTCGTCCACTAGCGACGGGTCGATCCCGTGTTCGCTCTTGGGCACTTCCACCCGCTTTGCGGGCGCCGCCGCACTCTGAGCGGCAGGGGCCCTGGCGGTCTTGCCGAGCAGCTTGTCGATGAATTTCTTGATCATTCGAAGGGTTTCAGTCGAACAGTTTCAGGAGGCGCCAGCCGCGGGCCAGCGCAATGGCCCGCAATGCGGGCGAGGGGTTCGTCGCCACCGGATCCGTGGCACGCTCGAGCAAGGGCAGGTCATTGACCGAGTCGCTGTACACGCTGATGCGCTCAAAGTCTTCCCAGCGCACCTGGCGCTCGCCGAGCCACTCCAGCACCCGGGTCACTTTGCCCTCGCGGTAGCTCGGCGTGCCATCGATGCGACCCGTGATGGTACCCCCAGGCCCGCGTTCGAGCCGCACGGCGATCAAATCCGGGATCCCCAGCGCACCGGCAATCGGCGCCGTGACGAAGTCGTTGGTAGCCGTGACCAGGGCTACCCAGTCACCGCGGGACTGGTGTTGGCGCACCAGCGCGCGCGCCGCCGGACGCAACGCGGGCTCGATCACCTCGGCCATGAAACGCGCCTGCGCCTGCGCGCACTCCTGCACGCTACGCTCGCGCAGCGGCTGCGTGGCAAACAAGATGTAGTCGTGGATATTCAGCCGGCCTTCGAGGTATTGGGCGTAGTACGCATCGTTGCGCGCCCGAAACGCCAGCTCGTCGACCCAGCCCAGGCGCACCATGAACTCGCCCCAGGCATGGTCCGAGTCCAGCGGCAGCAGCGTCTCGTCCAGATCGAACAGGCACAGGTTGGCCGGCTTCGCCGCGCCTGGGGAACTCGTCATCGCGCGACCGGCGCAAGCGCCTCGGCCAGCATCTGCTTGAGCAGCGGCACGGTCACCAGTCGTTTGGTCGACAGGGAGAATTCGTCGAGCCGGTCCAGCTGGCGGGTCAGGTGCTTGAGGTCGCGGTCGAACCGCGTCATCAGGTAGTCCATCACCTCGTCGGACAGCAAGATGCCCCGGCGGTCGGCTTCGCGTCGCAACACGGCCCGCACTTCGGCCTCCCCCAGCGGCTGGACCGCAAACACGTGGCCCCAGGCCAGACGCGTGCGCAGGTCCTCGCGCAGCGGCAGGTCCACCGGCGGCAAACGTCCGGCCCCGACCACCGGCACGCCGCGGTCGCTGGCCTCGACGAACAGCGCGAACGCCGCCTGCTGCTGGTCCGGGTCGAACGTGTCGCACTCGTCCAGCACGATCAGCGACCACGACGGCAGCGGCGTCCACGGCACCGGGTCGACGGCGCTGAACCAGCCCGCCCGCCCGCCCTGTGCTTCGACGCGATGCACCAGCGCTTCCAGCAGATGCGTCTTGCCCGCACCCGTCACCCCCCACAGGTACACCGGCGCAGCCTGCTGACTCAAGGTCGTGAGGTGGGCCAGGGCCGGCGCGTTGGCACCGGGCAGGAAGCTGTCGAACGTGCGCCTGGCCTGCGCACCGATGGCCAGAGGAATCTGCCTCATCCTCGAAAGAGACTGCTTAGAAGGTAGGTCCGGCGCACGCGATGCACCGCCACGACCAGGACCGCGCTGACCGGCAGGGCGATCAGCACGCCGACGAAGCCAAACAGGTGGCCGAAGGCCAGCAGCGCGAAAATGACGGTCAGCGGACTCATGCCGATGCGCTCGCCCACCAGACGGGGCGTGAGCACGAAGCCCTCCAGCAACTGCCCGATCCCGTAGACGACCGCCACGCTCACCAGGCCGTGCCAGCCCTGGAACT
>PMKG01000045.1 GCA_003157675.1 Acidobacteriota bacterium | reverse complement strand
GAGATCGCGACCCGGTGGGTGTACCGTGCCAGGTAATGCAGCACGTGTTCGGGACCGCCGAACGGGCGCTTGGCGTAGACGAGCCATTCGATGCGGCTTTGCGCGGCGAGATAGGCGCTGAAGGCGGCCGGTTCGGCGAGCGGCGTCTGTTCGCCGAAAAACTTCAGGCCGGCGGCGTCGAACGCCGCCTCGTAGCGCGCGAGCAGGCCGGGGTTGGCGGCCACGACGAGCGACATGTTGAGGCTGGCGACGTTGAACGTCTTGCTCGGCGCGAGCAGCGTGACCGTCCGCTCGGCGAGCGCCGGCGACACCGTCGCGAGCGGCACGTGCCGGTGTCCCGGCAGCGCCAGGTCCATGTGGATCTCGTCCGAGAGGACGATCAGGTCATGCCGTACGCAGACTTCGCCAAGCGCTTCGAGCTCCTCGCGCGTCCACACGCGGCCCACGGGGTTGTGCGGGCTGCAGAGGATCAGGAGGCGGGTTCCATCGTCGATTCGTCGCTCCAGATCGTCCACGTCCATCCGGTATCGACCCCCGTCGGCGACGAGCGGGTTCCTGAGCAGGCGCCGGCCGTTCCGTTCGACGGCGTGGAAGAAGGGATAGTAGACCGGCGTCTGGACGACGACGGCGTCCCCGGGCTGGGTGAACGCGTTGACGCAGAGGTTCAACGCCGGCACCACGCCGGGCGCGCGCGCGAGCCACCGGCGTTCGACGGTCCACCCGTGTCGCACCCGCAGCCAGTCGATGGCCGACGCCCACATCGACTCGGGCACCGACGCGTAGCCGTAGGCCCCGTGCCCGGCGCGCCGCGTGACGGCCTCCACGACCGCGGGCGGCGCGGCGAAGTCCATGTCCGCCACCCACATCGGGATCACGTCGTCGAGGCCGAAATCCACCAGGCAGCGGTCCCACTTCAGCGAGTGCGTCCCGCGCCGATCCAGCACCGTGTCGAAGTCGTATCGCATCCCGACGATTATATGGGGTGGCGCCACCACGGGCAGGCCTGCCCTTCGACCCTTCGACAGGCTCAGGGTCTGCCCGAGCAGAGTCGAGGGACGACAGGCTCAGGGCACCCCGAGCGGAGTCGAGGGGTGAAGGGCCGCCCTCCACCCGGTCCTGTCGAGCGATCTTCCGTGTGTAGGGCGACCCTTTAGGGTTGCCTGAGTTCGACGAGTGAGGGATCGTAGTCGTCCGGCTTCTGGAATCCGAGCAGCGCAAGCAGTGTCGCCGCGACGTGGCTCAGGCCGGGGGCGGGAACGGCGGAGAGCGCCCAACGGTTGGCCTCGGAGAAGTCCTTGACGACAAACGGCACCGGATTCAGCGTGTGGGCCACCATCGTCTCCCGCTTGCCGTTCTTCTCCGTGAACATGCAGTCCGCGTTGCCGTGGTCGGCCGTCACCACCAGCACGCCACCGGCCGCGCGAACCACCGGCGCGATCCGCTGCAGGCCGAGATCCACCGACTCGACCGCGATGCGGATCGCGGGGACGATGCCGGTGTGGCCGACCATGTCGCCGTTGGCGAAGTTGAGTCGGATGAACTTGTGGCGCCCCGAGCGGACGGCCGCGATCACCGAGTCGGCAATCTCCGCCGATTTCATCCAGGGACGCTGGTCGAAGACGACCGTATCGGACGGAATCTCGACATAGGTCTCGAGGCGTTCGTTCACGTACCCCGAGTTGTTCCCGTTCCAGAAGTAGGTGACGTGGCCGAACTTCTGCGTCTCGGAGACGGCGTACGACGTCACGCCGGCCGCACAGAGGTACTGCGAGATCGTCCGATCGATCGCCGGCGGTTCGACGAGGAACCGCGTCGGGATCTTCGCGTCGCCGTCGTACTGCATCATCCCGGCGTAGAGCACGTCGGGGTGCCGGACCCGGTCGAATTCGTGGAAGTCCCGCTCCTCGAACGCCCGCGACATCTCGATCGCCCGGTCGCCGCGGAAGTTGAAGAAGACCACGGCGTCGCCGTCTTCGATCGTGCCCACCGGCCGGCCGGCCGCTGTTACCACGAAGCTCGGCAGGTACTGGTCGGTGCTCCCAGGGTCCTCCCGGTAGTACGTCTCCACCGCCTCGCGCGCGGAGGCGAACGCCCGTCCGACGCCCAGCACGTGCGCCTTCCAGCCCCGCTCCACCACCGACCAGTCGGCGCCGTAGCGGTCCATCGTGGTGACCATCCGGCCGCCGCCCGACGCGATCCGGAAGTCGCGGCCGCCCGCCGCGTTCAGCCGCGCGAGCTCCGTCTCGAGCGCGTCGAGGTAGCCCAGTGCGCTCTTCTCGCCGACATCGCGGCCGTCGAGCAGCACGTGCACGCGCACGCGCCGGACGTCTTCCGCCGCCGCGCGGTCCAGCAGCGCGAACAGGTGGCGGATGTGGCTGTGGACGTTGCCGTCCGACAGAAGGCCGATGAAATGAACGGTGCCGCCCGCCTGCCCGCGCGCCACGATGGCGCGCCACGTGGCGCCGCGGAAGATCTCCCCCGACTCGATCGCGGCATTGACCAGCTTGGCGCCCTGCGCGAAGACGCGACCGGCCCCGAGCGCGTTGTGCCCCACCTCCGAGTTCCCCATGTCGTCGTCGGACGGGAGCCCCACGGCCTTGCCGTGCGCCTTCAGCCTCACGACGAGCGGCTCCGCCAGCAGCGTGTCGAGCTCCGGGGTGTTGGCGAGGAACACGCCATCCGACTCGTCGCGCCGACCCAGACCGACGCCGTCCATGATGACGAGGACGACCGGGCCCGCGAACGGGCGGTAGCCGGCGAGGGGCTCGAGTGTCAGTGTGCTCACGGGAGGCCGACTCCTTCCTGTCGGGGCGGGCCGCGCTCGCGGCCCATCAGTAACAGTAGCCCATTCCCGCGCGGCGGAACAGACGGGCGACCGGCCTGGACCTGCCGTTCGGATCGGCCGGCCGCGAGCCACTGGTTTCACCTGCCGGACCAGGATCGGGAATAATGCCCTCCAGCGCATGAACGCATACGGTCGATTCGGCTCCTGGGCCGTTCATCTCACGTTCGGAACCGCGGTCATCGCGGCGTTTGCCTACTTCGGATTCGCGCGGCCGACGCACATGCGGTGGGGCGCGTCCGATGTCGAAGTCGCCAGGCCGATGCCGGGAGACCGCGTGGTCGGCGGGGCGGACTTCATCGCGACCCGCGCGGTGACGATCGAGGCTCCGCGCGAGCTGGTGTGGCCGTGGATCGTGCAGATGGGCCAGCGCGACGCGCGCTTCATCAAGGGATTCGAGGCCAACCGCTACATGCTCTGGTTGACGCGCTCGGCCCCGCGACTGACCTGGTGCTGGCGACTCGAACCGGCGGGAGCCGGGCGGACGCGCCTGGTGACGCGCGTCCGCTTCCGGCATGCGTGGTTCTCGACCGCGGTGGCGAGGTCACTCGTCGCCGACCTCGGCAACGTCTTCACCGTCCGCGGCGCCATGCTGGACATCAAGGCTCGAGCGGAAGCGGCGGCGAAGAAATGGCGCCCGGGCGTCTGACGCCCGGGCGGCCTAGGCCGCGTCTGACTTCGGGGGCTCGCCGGGCCGCTGCACCGGCGGCGCCCCTTCGTCGGCCGGGGCGACGCGTTCGACTTCGATCGTGCAGTGCGTCAGCAGCGCGGCCAGCGCGCCCACCGCTGCCAGGACCGGTGCCGCCACGGCGCCGACGACACCCACGGTCAGCGGGAACTCGGCGACGGGCCGATCGCCGTCGCCTTGTCGGATCACGATCCGGCGGACGTTGCCCTCACGAATGAGCCCCTTCACCTTGTCGAGCAGTTCGCCGCCCTCGACCTTGATCGACTCCCACCAAGTGCGTTCCTCGGGCATCACGGCCTCCCTTCCACCTATTCAGGAGAGACGAGAGTCCGGGCGGTGAAGTTCGACTATCTCGCCGCCCTCGTCGCGGTCCACCTGACGCTGCTCGAACCGGTGGTCGCCGTCCCCTCGATCGTCGTGCCGTTCACGTTGCCGGTGTAAGTCGTGGCGCCGGCCGTGAAGCTGATCCGATCGCCGCGCAACCGGCCGTCGGCGATCTCGGTGGGTCCCCTACCGTTCTTCAGCGTGCCCGACACCATCTGGAACGTCTGCGTCAGCGTGAGCTCGCCGCCGGGCCAGGTCCAGACGCCCGCCGCTTTCGCCGGTACGATCCAGAACAGCGCGGTGCACCAGGACGTGCAGTCGTCCTCGACCCTCGCCGTCTCGTCCGGCGCCCAGTCGTCCATCGTGAAGGTGTTCGACACGACACGCGTGCCCGGCTTGAGCTCCAGAATCTTCGGACGCAGTTTCAGGTTGATGTCCGGCAGCAGGAACAGCGTAATGACGGTCGCCTTCGACAGGTCGGTGTCGAACAGGTCGGCCTTCATGAACTCCGCCCGGTCGCTCACGCCGGCCTTGGCCGCGTTCTGCTTCGACAGTTCCACCATGTCGGGGTTGTATTCGATCCCCATCGCGCGGGCTCCGCGCTTCGCCGCCGTGATGACCGTGCGTCCGTCGCCGGAGCCGAGATCCATCAGGAAGTCCTGCGGCGTCACCTGGGCCATGTCCAGCATCTTCTCCACCAGCGCCTGCGGCGTGGGAACCCAGACGACGTCCTTGCCGTGCTGGCCGACCTGCGGCTGGAACGGCTGCTGCTTGACCTCCTGAGGCGTCTGGGCGAGGACCGGAACGGCGGCGACGAGCAGGCAGAGGACGAGCGCCGACCGACGCACACGAGACAAATGGCGCATGACAGGTCTCCTCGAATGGGTCGTGGATTGTGGCTGACAGTCCCCTATGGCCGGATTATACCGCCGGCCCGCGCGAATCCGCTTGACCCGCGAGGGGACCCGTCATACAACCCGTTCGAGGTTCCGGCGTCATCCCGCCGCCGCACCGTCACCCGGAGCCACGCCATGTCCACCCGCACCGCCCGGCGCTCGATCGTTCTCCTGCTCGCCGCCGCCGCCATCGTCGCGGCTTGCCCGGCGCGCGCCCGCGCCGACTCGTATCCGCGCCAGCCAGGGATCGACGTCGTGGCCTACGTCTTCCGCCTCGATCTGAACGACGGCACGCCGGCCATCTCGGGCGAGGCCGACATCGACGTCGCGTTCAGGGCCGATGGCGTCCGCGAGATCTGGCTGGACCTGGTGGGTCCCTCGCCCGACGGCAAGACCGGCATGACGGTCGAGCGCGTGACGAGCGACGGCCGGACGCTCGCCTTCTCCCACGAACACGACCGGCTGCACATCGATCTCGGCGACGGGGGGAAGGTCGGGGATCGCCGCCGGCTGACCGTTCGGTACGCCGGCACGCCGGCCGACGGTCTCATCGCCGGGCGCAACCGGGACGGCGATCCGGTGTTCTTCGGCGACAACTTCCCCAACCGCGCGCGGCATTGGCTGCCGACGATCGACCATCCGTCCGACAAGGCGGCATGCGAATTCGTCGTGACCGCGCCTGAGACCTACCAGGTCGTCGCCCCCGGCGCGCTCGTCGAGACGACGAGCCTTGCCGGGGGCCGGCGTCTCACGCGCTACCGCGAAGAGGTGCCCATCACCACCTACTGCATGGTCATTGGCGTCGCGCGCTTCGCCGTCGAGACGATCGGCCAGGTGGGCGGCGCGCCGGTGCAGAGCTGGATCTACGCCCCGGAGCGCAGTGCGGGCTTCTCGGACTTCCGCCTCGCGCTCGGACCGATGCAGTTCTACACGAAGGCGATCGGCCCCTACCCCTACGAGAAGCTCGCCAACGTCCAGTCGAAGACACGCTACGGCGGCATGGAGAATGCCAGCGCGATCTTCTACGCCGAACGCGTGGTGACCGGCCAGGGGCATAACGCCGACCTGTTCGCGCACGAGATCGCGCACCAGTGGTTTGGCGACTCGGTGACCGAGTCGGACTGGGACCACACCTGGCTCAGCGAGGGGTTCGCGACCTACCTCACCCACCTGTACGACGAAGGCACCGCAGGCCGCGACGCGCTGGTGCAGGGGATGCGCCGCGATCGCGACGCCGTCACCCGCTACTACGAGAAGAACCGGGAGGCCGCCGTGATCACGCCGGCCGATCCTGCGCTCGACAACATCCTGTCGACCAACAGTTATCAGAAGGGCGGCTGGGTGCTGCACATGCTGCGCCGGCAGGTGGGCGACGAAGCGTTCTGGAAGGGCCTCGCGGCCTACTACGCCCGGTTCCGGGACGGGAATGCGCTGACCGACGATTTCAGGCGCGTGATGGAGGAGGTGTCAGGCCGGTCGCTCGACGGCTTCTTCCGCGAGTGGGTCTACACGCCGGGCCAGCCGCGCATCGAGGCCCGCTGGTCGTACGCGAACGGCGTGCTGACGGTGCGCCTAGAGCAGACGCAGACGCCCGGCACGGTCTTCGTCACGCCGCTCGACATCGGCATCGTCACGGACCGTTCAGCGGCGCCGCGGGTGGAGACGGTGTCGCTCGCCGAGCGGACTCAGACCTTCACGTTCCGGGTGGACAAGGAACCCGTCGACGTCGTCCTCGACCCGAACACGTGGCTGCTGGCGACGTTTGGCGCCGTCGAGCGACAGAGCAGATGAAGAGCAGGGCTTCAGCCCTGCTCTTNNCGAGACCTTGTGCGCGGTCTCGATGTCGGGCGCGTCGTAGATGTCCATGAAATCGTAGGGCCCGAGAATGGCATAGTGCGCCTTCCACTCGACGCGCGGACAGCGCTCCTTGACCTTGGTCAGCCACTCCTTGCCCATCGCGCGGCGCCCACGTGCGTCGTGCATCATCTCGGGTGCGAGCCTCGTCATCAGCACGAACATCGGCATCTCACACCTCCATGCGGGTCGGACGGTCCCCGACGCACCGTCAGGATAGCGCCGAACCGGGGCTACGACGCATTCCTGATGTAGACGCAAGAGCCGTCGGCCCTCAATAGACGCCCAGGTCCTTCGCCGACACCCACGGGCCCGTGTATTCCCGCTTGATCTGGTCGACCAGGTCCGACTCCGGCAGGCCCTCCAGCGACTGGTGATAAACGACCAGCAACCTGGGGTGGGCCCGGCGGGCGATGTCGCCCAGTTCCGCCGGAGACGTGTGGAAGGTCCGGAAGTACTCCTTCCAGTGCGCCTCCTTCAGTTCCTCTCCGTGCGGATTGTAGGCCTCGTGGAGGAGGACGTCACAGCCGTCGCACGCCTTCACGACTTCGTCGGTCGGTGCGGTATCGCCCGAGATCACGATCCGCCGGTCCCGGGTCGCGAACGTGAAGCCGTACGCCTCCTTCCAGTTCCCGTGTTTCACCGGAAACGCCGTGACCGTCACGTTCCCGTCCCGATACACCACGCCCGGACGAATCGCATGCACGTTGACGCGATATCCGGTGGCGTTGCCCTGCTCGAACCCGTGCTGCCGCACGTCGACGTCCTCCCGCCACGCCGCTTCGATGTGCTCGGTCATCGCCTTCAGCCCCTGAGGGCCGAACGCCTCGAGCGGCGCCTTCCGTCCGAGCACCCACGGGGAGAAGATCAGGTCCGGGTATCCGAGCGTGTGGTCGGAATGGAGATGGGTGATGAAGACGATGTTCAGATCCCTGGCCTTCAGCGCAGGGATGCCGTTCTTCTCCGCGGCTGCCGCCCGACGCACGACGCCGGGCCCGCAGTCGACCAGGTAGGCTCGGTCGTTCACCACGACGGCCACGGCCGGTCCCGACCGTTCCGGGTCGGCGGCAGGATTCCCCGTCCCCAGCACGACGACCCGCGCCCCTGCCGATGTCGCGTCGGCAGAGAGTCCACGATCGTCGACAACAAGCGCGAGAGCAACCACGCCGACCGCCAGTAACCCTATCGCCTTCGGCCTCATCGTCGTGTCCTCCGCGGCCCCATCCTACTCCAGGCCAGGGCGTGACGAATCAGGCAGGCGCGTACTCGGTCCCGAACCTGCCACCCGGCGAGTACGAATTGTCGGTGTCGGCAGAAGGCCTCGAGTCGAAGGTGGTCAAGGTGACGGTGGCCGCGGCTGAAACGCAGCCAGTCGACGTCGTGCTCGCGCCGGGCATGCCACCTCCGCCGTCCCTCTCCGACCTCGGCTTCACACGGCAACAGCTGACCGGCAATCCCGAGGAGCAGGCGCGGCTCGACCGCCGGACGCACATGCTCAAGATCCACCAGCGCCTGGGGCTGTTCACAACGGTGCCGCTCGCGGCGACGGTCGTCGCCAGCCTGTTTGTGGGCGGCCGGCAGGAGAGCCGAACCGGACGCAACGTGCACGCGGCGCTCGGCGCGGTCACGGCCGGCACGTACTGGACCTCGGCGTCGTTTGCGATCTTCGCGCCAAAAGTGAAGGGGACGAAGTCGAGCGGGCCGATCCGGGTTCACAAGATGCTGGCGTGGGTGCACGGCACGGGGATGGTGCTGACGCCGGTGCTCGGCGCCATGGCCTATCACCAGCTCGGCCAGGGTCAGCGCGTACACGGCATCGCGAGTTACCACGGAGCCGTAGGGATCGTGACGCTCAGCGCGTACGCGGCGGCGATCATGTCGGTGTCGATCAAGTTCTGAGCGATGAAAGAGCTCCTGTGCGTGTGTCTCGTGCTGCTTGCTCGCCCGCTGGCGGCTGCGCCGGGCGCGCAGTGGACGCTCGTACGATCCACGCTCACCTATCACGTGTCGCATCCCCTGCACCAGATGGAGGGCGTCAGCCATGCGGCGCGCGGCAAGGCCGTGTGCGCCGCGGGCGAGTGCGAGGTTCTGGTCGCGGTCCCCCTGCGGTCGTTCGATTCGGGCGACACCAACCGCGACTTGCACATGCAGCAGGCGGCGCGCGGCGCCACGTTCCCGATGGTGACCGTGCGGACGAAGGTGCCTGAGAGCAGCGCGGCGTCGGACACGATACACGCGGACCTGGACGTCGAATTCGCCAGAGAGACCGCGCACTACAAACAGGTTCCGTTCCAGGTGACCACCACGGCGGATGAAACGCGGATTACCGGAACGATCCCGGCGACGCTCTCCGATTTCAAGATCGACCCACCCTCCCTGCTGACGATGCCGATCAAGAACCAGATCCCGGTCATGGTGGAGATGACCTGAAAGAAGGGCTAGCGCGGCGCGACCCTCTCAGCTCGCCGGAGCGCGCCTCACGGTACGGGCATCACCTTTGCATTCTCCCAGTGCAGAGCTATACTCCCAGCGGGTTTTCGGCTTGACGCTCGTATGAACGCGTATTCTGCTGCTCTTACCTGCTCACTATGCGTCCTCTGCGGGGGACAGGTCACGGCGCAGACCCGACACGCGCTGATCATCGGCATCAATACCTATCAGCCCGCCGGTACGCAAGCCCAACATCCTGCCGGCTGCACGTACGGCCGCTGTGAGCTCGGGGCCTTCGAGAACCTGGACGGCGCGGTCAACGACGCGCAGGCAATGGCCGACGAGCTCACCAGCCCCAAGTTCGCGTTCCCCGCCGACCAGGTGGTCCTGCTGACCAACCCGGCGCCGAGAAGTCCGCGACCCGGCGTGGTGGTGCTGCCGGCCGCGCAGACCTCCCGCGACGGCATCCTCGCCGCCATGCAGAAGTATCTCGTCGACCTTCCGCAGCGCGGCGACACCGTCGTGTTCTACGACGCCAGTCACGGTTCCCTGCGTGTCAACAGCAAGGGCAGCAAGCTCACGGTGCTCGTGAAGGGCGAGTACGTCCACGCCGACAGCACGCTCGTGCCTGCCGACGCGTACCAGGGCGGCTACGACATCCGCGACCGGGAGATGACGCGCCTCTTCAACGCCGCTTTGGACAAAGGGACTCACCTGACGGTGATCTTCGACAGTTGTCACAGCGGCGCCATCAGCCGAGGTGTGGGCGCGAAGTACCGAGAGCGGAGCCTGGCCTTCGACCCGCGCGACATCGCCGAGGGTCCGGACGTGGCGCCGAACGGACAGGCGCGGCCCACGCCCACCGAGCGGGAAGACAATCCCGCCCTGGTCTTCTCCGCCTCGCAGCAGGACCAGACGGCCAAGGAGATGCCGCTCTCGGCCACGGCCACCGAGCCGCATGGGGCCTTCACCGCCGCGCTGGTCGAAGCGCTGCGCGCCCTGCCCGCCGACACGCCGGCCTCACTCGTCTATCAGCGGGTGAAGGCCGTGCTCGAGGGCGGAGGCGTCCCCGATGAGGAGCCCGATCTGGACGCCACCGCGGCTCGGCGCCAGCAACCGCTCTTCGGGGGGACAGGTCACGATTCCGGAAAGGTCCGCAGCGCGGCGCTCAGGTCCGACGATGACGGCGGCGTGTGGCTCGACATCGGCCGCGTCTCGGGCATCGGGATTGGAAGCGAGTTCACCTCGACGGGCCCGAACAGCAAGGGCCAGACCGTGCAGCTGCGGGTCATCAGCCTGGAAGGGATCGCGCGCTCCAGGGCCGATGTCCTGAGCCCGTCCGGAGCCAGGGTCGCTCCCGGTGAGATCTTCGAGTTGACGAAGTGGAACCCGGCGGACTCGGCGCCGCTGCGCGTCTGGCACTGGCCCTCCAATCTCTCACGGGAGGAGATCCTCGCCGCGGCAGCGGAGGTCGAAGCCGCCGGAATCGCCTCGGTATCGGACCCGGCCGAAGAGCCGTGGACCCACATCCTCAGCTGGGACGGCACCGAGTGGACGCTGCAACAAGGCGGCAAGGGCGCCGCCCTCGGCCTGGGCGCCCGACTGACGGCGAGTGTGTTGAAGCCCCATCTTCCCGCCGGCGCGAGACTGTGGGTCAACCTTCCACCATCGCGGGAGCTGGCGGCGGCGCTCGCGCCGGGCGACCCTGACAGCGCCGTTCAGCGCGCAGCCGGACTGGCCGACGCTCACTACGCGCTGACAGGCGTGCTGACGGCCAGCGGGCCTGCCTACGCCTGGTTCAGCAAGGGCGCGCTGGCGGCCGGATCGCCACCGTCCGGCGGTCGCGATCACAGCCCCGGCTGTTCACCGACATCGCCATACCCGGTGCGCAGCGACTGGGTGGCGGTTGGCGGGTCGAACACCCTGGAGGCGGGTGGCCCGGCACTGAGCACGTTCGCCTTGCGGCTCGCCAAGGTCCACGGCTGGCTCGAGCTGGCAGACAGCCCCGCCGGGGCCTCCACGTCCGACTACTACTCCCTGGCCCTCGTTCCGTCATCCGGCGAGACGCCGCTTGCCGCCGATGCGACCGTGCGCCAGGGCGATCTGCTGAAGATGGCCCTGCAGTCCAGCGACCGGGTGGTCGAGAAGCGCTGGGTCTACATCCTGGACATCGATTGCCACGGCAAGGGCACACTGCTCTATCCGGGCAACTACGCCGAAAACCAATTCCCCAACGCCGCGGACAACGGGCGCCAGTTCTTCCTGCCCGGCGCGCCGGCCCTGCGCATCGGCCCGCCTTACGGCGTGGACACCTTGATCCTGCTCAGCACGGCGCAGCCGCTGCCCGACCCCTATGCGCTGAATTTCGAGGGGGCCGCCTCGCGCGGCATGTCTGGTTCGGGGTCGCCTCTGGAGAGGCTGCTCAATCAGGCCAGTGGCGGCACCCGCGGGTTCTCCGGCGAGGTNNCGATTTCTGGGACGGGTTCTTCGACTCGGTCAACCCCGAAAGCCCGGCTTACGGCAAGAAGGGGGCCTCGCGCGGGCCGAAGGACAAGCTTCCCGACACGGGTGCCGAAACGCAGTACCTGCACTTCAGGAATGATGTGAAGAGGTGGCGCTATGCCACCGACATCACGAAGGACGAATTGCTCGACTACGACGGCGACGTCACCGTCAGCATCGCGCTCTCGCAGTATCGCCCGGGCAGCGGCGACGCCGGCGTGCACGCGTCGCAACTGCGCGTGGACACGACGCAGATCCACCCCTATATGAACATCGTCGCGCCACTGGCGTGGACGGCCATCGCCTCCCTCGCTCCGGACAAGGCCGGCAAGATATCACTGGAGCAGCTGGGCTTCAGGACGCCCCAGGCGACGCACGGCACCAGCAAGATCCTGCTTACCCAGGGCACGGGCAAGATCGCCGTCAACATCTCGAGGGCAGCCAGCACGTCAATCTTCGTAAAAGCGCTGAACGTGATCATCACGGGCGCGAAGATGCTGGTACCCATGGTGAGCTTGCCGGCCATCAGCGTGCCAGCGCTGAGTGCGTTCACCCAGACGCTGAGCTACTGGGAAGATCGCACGAAGTTCCTCATGTCCGGCAATCTGACCACGGCCGTGACCACGCAGCAGTCGATCGGCGATCCCGATCGTGACGCTCGCTACATCGGCCTGGTCTCGGGCGAGTACCTGATGCTCCCCCTGAAGCACACCGACGAACTGGCGAAGGATCTGCCGAATCTCGACATGGTGCAGGGGTACCTCGTGCCCAAGGATGCGGACCCGAACCTGCCGCTGGCCACGCGCGCACAGTACGCGGCACCGGGTGTAACGTATGCGTCCATGAAGGTGAGTGTGCAGCCGCTGCCTGCCTGGCCCCCGCAGGGCTCCGCTCCCAAGAGGTGAAGGGCGGGACGTGTCCGTAAGGCCCACGATCGTCGCGCGAGACAGAAAGAGCCCAATGAACCACGTACGGAAGATACTCGTTGTCGCATGCCTGGGCATCGGGCTGCTGAGATCGGTGGCCACCGTGTGCGCGCAGACCTCGAAGCTGCAGGATCAGATTACCGAGCACGTAAGCAAACTGGCGGAGGCGCGAGCGGCCCACCACACGAAAGACCTGGTGCTCGAGTTGATTGGCCTTGGCTACCTGTACCGGGAAGCGGGGAGGATGCAGGACGCCCTCGACTGCCTGAACGAGGCCTTGCCCATCGAACAGAAGGCCGGCAACGAGATCTCCCAGGCCCTGACGCTGAACACCCTGGGCAGGGTGTACACGGACCTGGGGCAGGAGGAGAAGGCGCTGGCGTTTTTCGAAGAGGCCCTGCCCAAGTGGCGCTCGGCCGGGATCAGCCAGGGAGAAGCGAACGCGCTGACCAGCATGGGCCGGGCGTACAACAACCTCGGGCGGAGACAGGAGGCCCTGAAACGCCTGAACGAGGCGATGTCGATCTGGAACACCATCGACTCCGGGCAGGGCCAGGGACATCAGAGCCTGAGGCAATTGATGGTTCAGAAGCGCATGGACCAGACGCTGCCGAATATGCGGGACGCGCTCGGCCGGGCCGGCGAGGCCAGCACGCTGGACAATCTCGGGCAGACGTATTCAGGCATGGGCCAGGGAAAGGAAGCGCTGGACTATTACAACAAGGCGCTGCCGATCTGGCGCTCGGAGGGCGAAAAGGGCGGCGAGGCCCTGACGCTGAACAACATGGGCCGCACCTATGCCGACCTGGGGCTGAAGCAGGAGTCGCTGGACGTCTTCAACCGGGCGCTGTCGATCTGGCGCACGGTCGGCAACCGGCCAGGCGAGGCGCTGACGCTGAACAACATGGGGCGGCTGTTTCGCGACCTGGGGCAGCACGAGACGGCGCTGGACTACTACAACCAGGCGCTGCCCGTCTGGCGCCAGGTGAGAAACCGCATCGGGGAGGCGCTGGCGCTGAACGACATCGGCAGGGCCTATGCCGACCTGCGCCAGGGACGGAAGGCGCTCGAGTACTTCGACCAGGCACTGCCCATCTGGCTTGAGACCGGGAACCGTCGCGGCGAGGCGGTGACGTTGAACAACGCCGGCAGGGTCTGGTCCGACCTCGGAGAGGCGGCGAAAGCGCTCGACCTCGATTACCGGGCGCTGACCATCTGGCGCGAGGTGCAGGACCGGCGGGGCGAAGCGCTGGCGTTGATGACCATCGGCTGGGCGTGCTACGCGCAGAAGGATCCGGACAAGGCGCTGGCGAGCATGATGGCGGCGCTGGCCCTGGCCAAGGCGACGGGCGATCCGGAAGTCGAGGGCGGCATCGAAACGTCCCTGATGGTTGGCTTCCGCGACCTGCACCGCCCGGAGGAAGCGATCCTGTTCGGGCTCGATGCGGTGAACAGCTACCAGCAGATCCGGAAGAACATCTCGGGGATGGACAAGGACCTGCGGGCGGGCTTTGCGCAGTCGAAGTCGGCCACCTACCGGATCCTGGCGGAACTGCTGGTGCAGGCAGACCGCCTGGGCGAAGCCGAACGGGTTCTGGACCTGTTGAAGGAGCAGGAACTGAAGGAGGTCGTACGGGGAGCCGCCGGGACTCCGGAGGCCAGGGTGGAACCCTTGAGGCTGAGCCCCGCACAGCAGGCGGCCCAGAACCAGCTCGACGTTCCGGAGAAGGCGGCAGTGGCGCTGACTGACCTGAGCGTGGAGTATGCCAGGTTGTCGGCCTCGGCGACTCGCAGTCCCCAGGACACCGACCGGATGAAGGTCCTGGAGTCGAAGATCGAAGCGGCGAATGGGGAGGTTTCGGATTTCTTCAGGAAGACGCTCTATCCGCAACTCGCGCAGCAGGCCGGCACGCAAGATGCTAATGCGCTGCTCAGCAGAGAGAAGTCGGAGGTCAGCCGCCTGCAGACGACGCTGGCGGCACTGGGACCGCACGTGATGGGCATTCGGATGTTGGTGGGTGACGAGCACGCGTACGCGATCGTGGTCACCGCACAGGCGCGCAAGAAGTTCGAGCTGAAGGCCACGCCGGCGGAACTGCGCAGCAAGATACTCCAGGTGCGGGACGACCTGCGCACGCCGGCCTCCGACCCCAAACCGCACCTGGCAGAACTGTACGCGATGGCCGTGGCTCCGTTCAGCGAGGAACTGAGCGCCCTCGAGCGCGGCCCACAGGACAAGGGCCGTGTCCCCACCTTGCTGTGGTCGCTGGATGGGGCGTTGCGCTACGTGCCGATGGCCGCGCTATACGACGGCCGGCAGTACCTGGCCGAACGGTTCAACAACGTTCTCTTCACCCCCGAGAGCTACGGACACATGGCCGCGGCCTCGGAGCCCGCCAAGCCTGCGCTCCGCATGCTCGCCATGGGGTTGTCGAAGAGCTATGGCGGCCTGCCGGCGCTGCCCGGCGTGCTGGCGGAACTGGACGGCGTGGCGCACGACCCGGCCGTGCCCGACTCCCATGGCCCGATCGACGGGGTCCTGCTCCCCGATGAGCGCTTCACCTACGCGGCGCTGAAGACGCAGCTCGGCGCGGGGACGACGTTCCCAGTGGTTCATATCGCGAGCCACTTCATCCTCGAAAGCGGCAGCGGAAAGGAACCCTACTTGATGCTGGGCGGAGAAAGCTCCGGCGACCCGGAAGGCTATCAACTCACGCTCTCGAAGCTCGAGGACTCGACCATCAGCTTTCGAGGAACGCACCTCTTGACACTCTCGGCCTGCAGCACGGCCAAGGGCGATGTGGCGAAGGACGGCCTGGAGATGGAGAGCCTGGGGATGATTGCCCAGCAGAAGGATGCGGAAG